>CADDZH010000011.1 GCA_902812455.1 Chloroflexota bacterium
TGTTGGGGTTGAGCGTGGCCAGCACGCGCGTGATGGCCGCCGTCAGGGTGGTCTTGCCGTGGTCGATGTGCCCGATGGTGCCCACGTTCACGTGGGGCTTGGTCCTCTCAAATCTCTTCTTTGCCATATTCTTCTATCTGGCTACCTTTCTTAAAAATGTTATTCCAATCCCTGTTTCTTTCTTTACAATCCTTTGAGCGGGCTAATGGCTGTTCCAACCCCACGTAGAGCGGCTGCGGCAAGATCTCCTCAAGGTATCACCCATATCTCAGCAGTAACCATCCAGGAACCAGAGGAGCCCGTGATGGGAATCGAACCCATGACCCCAGTCTTACCAAGACTGTGCGCTACCGCTGCGCCACACGGGCCGGCCGTTTTGAGATGGGCAGTGAGAGGTTTGAACTCCCGGAGCCGGAGCAACTGGTTGTACAGTACAGTTAGCCCTACTTGAATCACGCTGGGAGCTGTCCAGCGCCACGCTTTCTTCGCTGGTGGGCAGGGGAGGATTCGAACCTCCGAAGCTCGCGCAGCTGATTTACAGTCAGCCCCATTTGACCGCTTTGGTACCTGCCCAGAATAAAAAGCGCACGCTAGATTGCTACCGTACTTCCTGCGTGATTGACTTGACCATTATAGCCAACGCTTTTTGGGATGTCAAGCTTTTTGGCCTGACATCCACTCATAATTAATTTGGCGGGCCTGCGGCCCGCTGTGGGGAGAGGGTGAGCGCGGGGACACCCCGCACCCCGGCAGGGGACTCTGTCCCCTGCACCTCTGAATTATGAGTGGATTTCAGTTTTGGCAGCGGACAAAACGCTTGCATATCCATGCTATGCATACTATTATAGGGAAGAAATTGTGTTCGTGAAGGATCGGCCCATCGTCGATGCTGGATTGGAAAGAGGTGCATGGTACTTTCTTCGCCCATCTTCTGTGATACCTGTGGTGCCGCTAACCGCTCTCAGGCGATCTTTTGCTCTGCTTGCGGGCGGCCTCTCCAGCACGCTACCAGAAGCACAACCGGCCAGTCCCTCACGGGAATGCTTATCCAGCAACCGGTGCTGCTTCACCAGCGCTATCGCATTCTCGCGCTCATCGGTAAAGGGGGCTTTGGCGCTGTTTATAAGGCTGCTGATATCCACTTCGGCAACCGGCTGCTGGCAATCAAGGAGATGAGCCAGAGCAACCTCAGTCCGCAGGAACTTGTCGAGGCTACTAATGCCTTCAAACGCGAAGCCCTCTTGCTGGCAGGACTGAATCATCCCAATCTGCCTCGCATCTATGAGCAATTCAGTGAGATGGGACGCTGGTACCTGGTGATGGATTTCATCGAAGGGGAAACGCTGGAAGAGCACTTGCATAAAGTTGGCGGCAAGCTACCGGTTGATAAGGTGCTATCGATTGGCTTGCAGCTTTGCTCCGTGCTTGACTACCTGCATACACGCCAGCCGCCGGTGATCTTCCGCGATCTCAAACCCGCCAATGTGATGCTGACACCGGGCGGCCACATCTACCTGATCGATTTCGGTATTGCTCGCCACTTCAAGCCAGGGCAGGCCAAAGATACGGCTGCTCTGGGATCGTCAGGCTATGCTGCGCCAGAGCAGTATGGCAAGACGCAGACAACGCCACGCGCTGATATCTATGCCCTGGGAGCTACACTGCACCAGATGTTGAGCGGGAATGATCCCTCCGATACCCCGTTCCATTTCGCGCCGCTGCAACTCGGTAACCAGCCGGCGCTGGCCGGCCTCGAACCTCTTATCCGGCAGATGCTTGAGGTTGATATGAGTAAAAGACCTGCCAGCGCCGCCGAGATCAGGCAAAAACTGCAACAGATCGCCAACCAGTACACAGCGGCCCGGACAAACCCGCTGCCATTCCGTACTATGGCGCCGCAAGGATACTCGCCTGTTTCACAACCTGCAGGCCAGCAGCAAGGAATGCCAATCCCGCAACAGGCCCAGCAACCAGCCCAACCCGCTAAACGCTCCCACGGGCCGCAAGCGCAAAAAAATACGCTCTTTATCTGTATGGGGCATGCCAGCCGCGTGACCTCAGTAGCCTGGTCGCCCGATGGCAAGCGCTTTGCTTCGGCTGGCTATGACAAGACCGTCCAGGTGTGGGATGCAGCGACCGGGCAGAAACTGCTAACCTATCGAGATCATGCCGGCAGGGTTAATGCCGTAGCCTGGTCGCCCGATAATTTGCGCATCGCTTCTGCCAGCGATGATCGCACTGTGCAGATCTGGGACGCAGCCGGTGGAAAGCACCTCTTTACCTATGGTGGCCATGCGAGCCCGGTCTATGCCCTGGCCTGGTCGCCCGATGGGATGCGCATCGCTTCTGCCGGCGCGGACAAAACGGTACAGGTGTGGGAAGCGAACACGGGGCGCGTTATCTTCATCCATCATGGCCATACGCGGGAGGTATCTGCTGTCACCTGGTCGCCTGATGGCAGGCGCATAGCCTCTGGCAGCTACGATAAAACGGTGCAGGTGTGGGAACCCGTGAAAGATACGCGGGCAGGTTTTTTTGCCTCGCTCTTCTCGCCCAATCGCGGCATATATATTTACCGTGGACATTCGCAAAAGATTACCGGCGTGGCCTGGTCGCCCGATGGCAGGCGCATCGCCTCGGTAAGCAGCGATAGGACGATGCAGGTCTGGGATGCAGCCAGTGGAAGACTGGGCTTTATTTACCGCAATCCTTCTTTTGGCCTGAACGCTATCACCTGGTCACCTAATAGCCGGTATATTGCCTCCGGTGGTAATGATAAGACAGTGCAGGCATGGGATAGTATTACCAGAAATTCCCTCTGTACCTACCGGGGCCATATGGGATATGTCACAGCGCTGGCCTGGTCACCTGATGGCAGGCTCATGGCCTCTGGCAGCGTTGACCGCTCCGTACAGGTATGGAGACCCTCTTGACCCCTGATTTTCTGGTACAATAAAGAGGCAAGGTTCAACTGAGAAAATGAGGACATGCTATGCGCGCTGACCGCCTGGTCTCTATCCTGCTACTCTTGCAGGTGTACCATCGTATGACTGCTCGCGAACTCGCGAAGCGACTGGAGGTATCCGAGCGCACTATACATCGCGATATGGAGGCCTTGAGCGCAGCCGGCATACCGGTTGTCGCCGAACGCGGCAGCGGTGGCGGGTGGCGTTTACTGGAAGATTATCGCACGAACCTGACGGGGCTTACCGAGCCGGAGATTATGGCCCTTTTTCTCACCAGGCCCGCTCGCCTGCTTGCCGATCTTGGGCTACGCCAGGCCTCCGAAGCTGCCCTTATCAAGCTGCTCGCGGCGCTGCCCTCTATGTCTCGCCGCGACGCGGAATATGTACGCCAGCGCATTCACGTGGATACTGCCGGCTGGCATCATACAGAGGAAGATGTTTCATCTCTTCCTACGCTCCAGGAGGCGATCTGGCAGGAACGCAAGCTCTGCTTCACCTACCCGCGCGGCGATTCTTTCGTCGAGCGCATAGTTGATCCTCTCGGCCTGGTGGCTAAGGGAAGCGCCTGGTACCTGGTGGCTGCTGTTGATGGCGAGATTCGTAACTACCGCGTCTCACGGGTGCAGAATGCAAGAGTGATGGATCAGCCCGGCACACGCCCGCCAGGCTTCGATCTTGCCGCCTACTGGGCGCAATCGTCTTCCAGTTTTGTTGCCAATCTGCCACGCTACCCTGTCATTGTGCGTGTAGCCCCGGATGTGCTCGAACATATCTATCATGCAGGAAGATATGCACGTATCGATCAAGCTGAACCGGCAGGCGTAGATGGCTGGATCACCCTTCACCTGTCGTTTGAGATGGAAGAAGCAGCGTGTGGCTACCTGCTAAGTTTCGGGCCGCAGGTGGAAATCATGGAACCGCGAGCATTGCGCGAAAAGGTTATCGAGCTTGCGAAGAGCATTGTAGCTTTTTACGAGCCATTGATCTATGAAGGCAAGGTTCAAACATGAAGAAAAGACCTTGACAGTGTAAACAGCCATATCATGTCATGCTGAGCGAAGCGAAGGATCTCAGTCGATCGGCAGCGGATGTTTCGCTGCGCTCAACATGACATGGGCGAGCAGCGGATGTTTCGCTGCGCTCAACATGACATGCCCAGATTTTTCTGTTCATTGAGGCATTATCACATTCATTTGAACCATGTCTGAGCGATGAGAGGAGTAGAACGTGAATTTTGATCTCGATGAGGAGCAAGTAGAGATTCGCGACATGGTACGTCGCTTCACTGAGCAAGAAATTGTGCCCCAGGCAGAATTGTGGGACGAGCAGCATTACTTTCCGCGAGAAATCTACGCGCGTGTGGGCGAATTAGGCCTGATGGGCATGACCATACCCGAAGAATATGGTGGCACGATGCTCAGTCGCCTTAGTGCGGCTATCGTCTATGAAGAGCTGGCGAAAGGGGATATGGCAACGGCAGTTGGCCTCTCGGTGCATAACATGGTTGCAGGTTCAATTGCGCGTTTTGGCGACGATGAGCAACGAGAGCGCTGGGTGCCAGGGCTGGCGACGGGCAAATTGCTGGGTTCCTTTTCTTTAAGTGAGGCCGCAGCAGGCTCAGATGCTGCCAGCTTGCAATGCCGGGCGGAGAATCGCGGTAACTTCTACGTTCTGAATGGCACGAAAATGTGGGTCACCAATGCCGGTGAGGCTGATATCTACCTGGTGATGGCCCGCACGAGTGAGGGACGTGGCGCCTCTGGCATCTCCTCGTTCGTCATCGAGAAGAATACCCCAGGCTTCTCTTTTGGCAAGACTGAGCGCAAGATGGGCCTGCATTCCTCTCCAACGCGGGAGCTGATCTTTGAGGATTGCCATATCCCGCTCACTCATAGGCTGAGTGAAGAGGGGCAGGGCTTCAAGATTGCGCTCTCCTCGCTCGATGGTGGGCGCATTAACATTGGGGCGGTTGCTGTAGGAGTGGCGCAGGCAGCCTTTGATGTGGCGCGCAACTATGCGCGCCAGCGCGAGCAGTTTGGGCATCCCATAGGCGCATTCCAGGGCATTCAATTTATGCTGGCCGATATGGCCATGAAGATCGAGGCCTCTCGCTTGCTGGTCTATGAAGCAGCCTACAAGCTGGATATGGGGCAGAACGCAGGCATGTACGCCTCAATGGCGAAGTGTTTTGCCACCGACACAGCCATGGAGGTCACAACCAACGCGGTGCAGGTGCTGGGCGGCGCCGGCTATGTGCGCGATTACCCCGTAGAACGCTACATGCGCGATGTGAAAGTATCGCAGATCTTCGAGGGGACCAACCAGATCCAGCGCGTCGTGATCGCCCGCACCCTGCTAGGCAATTTGCGCTGAGAGAATGGCACTTCTGCATGCGTATGGTATAATAGGAGACGATCCTATGGATATAAGCTTATGCTCATGTGTCATTCCATATATATCTTAAAAAGAAGGCGAATCCCTCTTTTCTGGCAAATGTAGGAGTTAACCCCAATTATGCATCCTGATATCGTTTTGCTGGTGCTCGACACGCAACGCGCTGATCGCCTTTCCTGTTATGGATGCCAGCCTGAAACATCACCATATCTCGACGAACTAGCTGCCGATTCCACATTCTTTCGCCAGGCTTTTTCTGCAGCCCAGTGGACTATACCTTCCCATGCCTCCATGTTTACCGGCCTCTACCCTACGGCTCACACTATGTTCCATGCTTCTTCTGTGCTACCGGCCACATTGACCCCATTAGCTGAGAGACTCAGTGCTGGAGGCTACTTTACTGCTGCGTTCTGCAATAATCCCTTGCTCGGTGTGGTTAACAACGGCTTGAAACGGGGCTTTTACAGCTTCCTGAACTATGGCGGCTTGATGACCTCGCGCCCTAACCAGACCGGGGTTGATCCTAACCTGTTCGACCGCTACCGCGAGCATTTCAAGCGTGTGCTGGCGAATACCTTGAATGCCATGCAAGATGCCTTCGCCCGCTCAGATACATTGCTCGAAATCTCTTTTTCCCCGCTCATCGTGCCACTCTGGCAGATCATGTTACGATTTAAGGGCAATACAGCCAAGGCGCTCGATGATGCGGCCAGGCTCCTCGTTGAACGCAAAGGGCTACCAGAGGATCAACCCATCTTCAGTTTTATTAACCTCATGGAAACACATATGCCCTATCACCCCCCCAGGCGCTTTGTAGAGCGTTTTGCTCCCGGCGTCTTGAACGATAAGGCGGCAAGGCGCTACTTACGCCATTTCAACACCGACGTTTTTGGCTACATTGCCCCGCTCGCTAGCGCTCTCGCTGATGATAACAAGTCTGTGCTCGATAGCATGTACGATGCCGAAGTGGCTACTCAGGATGAGCTGATCGGAGTGTTTTTGAAGAAACTGCGTGCGAGCGGGAAGCTGGATCGCACGCTATTGATAGTCTGCGCCGATCATGGCGAGCACCTGGGTGAAAAGGAGCTTATCGGCCACAGCATCGCCCTTTACAATGAGCTTGTACACGTTCCCCTGTTCATTCGCGACCCCTCTGGTGACCTGCCACGCCGCACAATCGTTGATTCTACTGTCTCAACACGGCGTATTTTCCATACTGTGTTGACAGCAGCCGGAATGGCGAGCGAGGCTGAAGAAAAGTTTACCTTAGCTCAACATGACGGCAACGATGCGGACCATAACACTATTTTTGCCGAGGGAGTGACGCCACAAAACGCCCTCGACCTGCTAGAGCGCCGTCGCATGGACCTGGTACGCAAACATAACTTAAAGGATCCCAGGCGCGCAGTAGTGAGAGGAAGGCATAAACTTATTCGAACCGGTGCAGAGCGCCTGGAGCTCTATGATATCGTCGATGATCCCAATGAGCACGTAAACTTGTGCGATACCATGCCTGAGCAGGTAGCGATGATGCAAGACTACTTGCAGGCTTTTATGGAGCATGATGGTTCTGAAATACCTGCCCCTGAGTACACATCTTATGATGACGAGCTGGTATATCACCGTTTACGCGATCTGGGATATATAGAATAGGAATTGAGGAGAGAGTATGTATCCACCTGTTAGCCCGATTCTTGTCCAGATAGGACCCGTTGCTATTCACTGGTATGGCCTGATCATGGCAGTGGCTATCCTTGTGGGGACCCTGGTAGCCAGCCATTACGTGGGCCGGCATGGGCAGAACCCTGCTACGATCACGGAAATGCTGATGTGGGTCCTCATACCAGCACTTGTCGGCGCGCGCCTGTATTACGTCTTTATCCAATCCCCGCGTGGCCCTAATGGTCTCGACCAATACCTGGCTCATCCTATTCAAATCCTGGAGGTCTGGGACGGTGGTATTCACATTTATGGCGCCTTCATTCTTGGAGGTATCGCTGTATTCGTCTTCCTGATTAAGCGCAAACTCCCGATCCCCATCTACCTGGATGCCATTGGGCTGGGATTGTTGATAGGCCAGGCAATTGGTCGCTTAGGCAACTTTATTAACCAGGAATTGTATGGCCCTCCAACAACACTGCCCTGGGGCTTGCGCATAGATCCCCAGCACCGTGTTCCACCTTATAATGATTTGACACGTTATCCTGAAAGCACGCTTTTCCAACCCCTGTTTCTCTACGAACTAATCTGGAATGCCATCGGCTTCTTCCTGTTGCTGTGGATCTCGCGCCGCTTCCAGAAACGGTTGCGCGATGGCGACCTTTTCCTGCTCTACTTGATCTGGTACCCCTTTGGCCGTTTCTGGCTGGAATTCATGCGCACAGACTCCTGGTTCTTCCCAGGTACTCACTTCAACCTAGTTCATATACTATCTGCCATAGCGATTATAGGCGCCTCGATCATCCTCTACCTGCGCCATCGCCGGCAGCCATCCCATCTGCAAGCCGAAGCTGCAAGTGGCCCGCAAGCCAACGAGCCCGGGGCAAGCTCTATCGCCTTCGAGCGCACTAGCCCCGGCTCGAGCCACCCTCTTCAGGGAAGCGGTAATAGCGAAGGCGCAAGGGAGGGCCAGGGGATAACACAGGATTCGAGCGTCCAGACGTAGGGCAGGGCTTTTCAAACTTCCACAAACGTGGTACTATGCGCCTGTGCTTTTTCAGACCTCATCGTATCGTCAACGTAGGTTTTTACTAAACCTGAATGGAAGCCAGCGTATGGATACCCGGCCAGCATCTCAAGCTATGCAGAAACGGGAAATTCATTTTCCCAACGGGAACCGGGCACAGGCAATCTTTCTGCCTGCTGGTGCTCATGTCACCGGTGATCTCCTGCTCACGCTGGGTATACAACAGCCCAACGCCGTCATTATCATTACTGGTGGCGCCTCTGAGATGGATAAGCAAGCGTATCCCGATCTGGCCCGGTTATTTACGCATGGTATCGCGCAGGTTGCAGCCTCCACAAAAGCGTTAATCATTGATGGTGGCACGCAGGTGGGCGTGATGGCCATCATGGGGCAGGCAGTAGCCGGGCAACGGCGAAGATCAACCCTATTAGGCGTCGCTCCGGCGTGGAGCGTCACATATCCCGGCAAAGCGACCGGCATGGACGATAATAAAGGTGTGCCACTCGATCCTGACCATTCCCACTTTGTCCTGGTAGAGACCGCTGAATGGGGAAGCGAGACCGAAACGATGTACGAGCTGGCGCAGGCGCTTTCCAGGGATTGTCCTTCACTAGCTGTTCTCATCAACGGCGGTTCTATCGCCAAAAACGAGGTATTGTATAATGTGCGCCAGCAGCGACCCATTATTGTTATAGAGGGCGCCGGGCGGTTAGCAGATGAGATTGCCAGGCTATGGCGCGAGAAACCATCTTCCATTCCTGATCCCCAATTGGCCGAGGTTATCCTGCATGGGAACGTGCATGTGTTTCCGCTTACCGGCCCAGCAACAGAGCTGGTGCAACTGACTAAGCGCCTATTAGATAGATAAGATTCTCTTTTAATGATGCTGATGCAAAGGGAGGGTACTATGCGACGGCGGAAACTCTGGTGGAGTATCATACTGCTATTTCTCGTGGCTTCTTGTTTCCTGGCACTCATACCTGGTACACACGTGCTTGCTAATGTCGCTCACAACGCTGTCTACCTTAGCGGCCCAACTCCTACTCCTGATGCCAGTACTACCCTCCAGATGGCGCAGCAGGAGGAGACAAGCATTCAAACCATCCTGAACATTATCAACATCCTTGTCGTTGTCTATCCCATCCTGATCACCCTGGCAGCCGCGCTGCTCGGCTTTTTTGGCTTCCGAGGGTTCCGCACGCTCGAAAAACAGGGACAGGACCTCCTGGAAGATATAAAGAAACTTCAGGTGGAAGCGGCTGAGAAGAAAGAGACAATTGAACGCACCCAGGAAGCGCTTGTCTATCTTGCTCTAGGCGACCGCTTCTCTAATCAGAACGAAACCAGGGAAGCTATCGCAGCCTATAAAAAAGCCGGTAGCCTCCTGCCAAGCGATCCTCAAATTAACTACGTGCTGGGCCGCATTTACAGCGGCATTGGCTATTATGATGAGGCCATCAGGTCGTTTGAAGCGGCTCTTGCTACTAAACCGGAGTTTCCTGAGGCTGAAATGGAGCTGGGTCTGGCTTATCGCCGTCGCGGAGAGTACCAGAAAGGCCCTGATGCACAGGCAAAGCGCGATCAGGACTATGAGAAAGCCATCGAACATTTGCTGGGCGCGACCCAATTACGTCCTAACTATGACGATGCCTTGAGCACGCTTGGTGGGCTTTATCGACGCAAGGGAGAATACGAGAAGGCCCTGGAATATTATGAGGATGCCTATCATGCCGATCCCAGCTCTTCTTATGCGCTTGGAAATCTCGCCAGTCTTTCCTGGTACTTAGGAAAGCTGGACAAAGCTCGCCAGTACTACATGCTCACAGAATTGATGGCAGCGGATCGTATGAAGGCGGCGCACGCTGAGGTGTTCTGGGACTATTACGATCTGGCGCTGGCCCAACTGGCACTGGGAAAGACGGAAGAGGCGAAGAAAAGCTATGCCAAAGCTATCGGCGAGACTCCTGGCGTCGTGCAATTTGATAGCGTCCTCAACATTCTTTATTTGCTACAAAAGGCGAAAGACCCCATCCAGGGTTTAGATGAGGTTATTCTGATGATAGAGCGAGAGAAAGCCTCCAGAGTCTCTCGCGGGTGATGTTCGCGCATCTGGTAAGGAGTTCGCCGCCATGAATGGGGCAACTACAGGAGACTCAGCCCTATGGAAGTTGCAGCACAAACGCGCCCACGTATCTTTGTAAGCCATAGCAGCAAAGATAATGAGTTTGGCGTCCGGCTTGTTCAAGACTTGCGTCGTACATTGGGAGACGATGATGCTGTCTGGTACGATTCGCATGGGGGATTATTTGCTGGAGATGCCTGGTTCAAAGTAATCACGAAGGAACTGATTGCTCGCCCCGTCTTTATTGTTATTCTCTCGCCTGATGCTCTGGCTTCAAATTGGGTACAGGATGAAATAAGTATTGCCTGGAACCAAAAAAATACAGCCGCCGGAAAACTTATTATTCCCATCCTCTACCGGGATTGTAAGGTGCCGGAACACCTTAACACGCTCCAGATGATTTCGTTTCTCTCTCCTGAATCCTATGAGCACGCTTTCCAACAATTGTGTGAGGCGCTCTTCCGCAAACCGAAGCCCTCGCTAACATGGCCAGAGCTATGTAACTGCTGCAAGCATATTACCGAGAAGATGTCCAGCTTACGCAGACACCAGGATTTAGATAAACTGTATGTACAGAGAAAAAACGTGCATGATCAGTTCATGCGCTTTCTTGCCGATCCAGAGACGCGATGTTTTGTCCTGTTAGGGAAATCGGGAGCTGGAAAAAGTAGTTTTCTTCTTTCTTTAGCTGAGGAAATGCAACCCGAAGAAGGACAATCCGCAGATGATCTAAAAAGGATTATGCTTCTCTATGATGGAGGCCTGCTAGGAGATACCCCCTTTATGAAAGCTGTCAATCAGGATTTCAGCCGTGAACTTGGGAGGAGAGTAGAGGACATATGGCAAGAAATAGCCAGGATTGACGGGATTGACAGGCATCTAGTTCTTTTATGTATAGATGCCGTGAATGAGAGTGAGCGAGCAACAGAGATTGTTAAGCAAGTCAATACACTGATCAGAAACGACTGGCCCTGGCTGAAAGTCCTCTTGATCTCGCGGCCAGAATCCTGGCGCATCATTAGGCAAGACATCCTCTCCACGTTACCTGATGCCCTTTACTACCGGGGAGAAGAAAATATCGCCGCGGAAGAACGCTTCAATTACTCGGCGCAAATGCAACCATTTTCGCTTGAAGAACTTCCACAGGCCTATGCTAAGTATCAGCAGGAATATCAGATACAAACACCATACGAGGAGCTGTCCCCTAGAATACGAGAGATCATCAGCGATCCCTTTAATCTCTGGTTAGTAGCAAAGAATCACCGCAGCAAAAAAATTCCTTCTAATCTGAAGGTTTCAGAGCTGGTAGGGCAGTACCTGATAGCTCTCATCAAAGAGGGAAAGTTGCAAGAAGGAGACTGGCGGTTTTTAGAGGATAAACTGATACCGCTCATGACGAAAGATGATCATACTTTCAGCAATACGATCACGGCAGCAGATCTTAAAGCGGCTGGTAGTAGCGTTTATAATACGGTTTACAATGATCAGTTGGCGAATGGGCAGCGGGCAAACGCGCCGTTTCTCAGGCTCTGCGATGCGGATATCCTCATGTTGCAAGAGCAGGGAACCATCAAATTCACGCATGAACGGTTCTATGAGCACTTTGTTGGCGAGAGAATAGCCTTCCTCAGCAAAACCCAGCCTGATCGCTACACCTTCTTCCTGAAGTTGATTGAAGAGATAACCGGCAAGCAGGCAACAACCAGTAAGAAGAAGATACCTGGCAAGCCTTTCCTGTGGGGAGCTGTCAGAAATGCGCTTGTAAAAGAGGCAAGGCAGCCAGAATCCGAGGCGGTTCTCAAACTCTGCCAAACGGCTGAGCTGCAAGTGAAAGAGATGATGGTGAACGTACTCATTACCCTTGGGCAAGATTTCCAGGAGCAGGCTGAGGAGCTTCTGAGGGAACTGGTGCCGGAGGAAAAGAAAGCATCCGAGTGGCAGAAAATCCGCCAGGTGGTGAAAAAAAGTGCTAAAGGATCTGATATCGCCTCGCGCAACGCGGGAAGAATTGCTATAGAGGTTGCCAGCACACTGGGGATTACCTGGGCGCTGCACCGGGCCGCGCTGCAAGAGGATCAATCTTTGCGAACCGCAGCGGTACTCTATAGCTATTACCTCTGGCAACACGATCGCGCCGCAGGGTTTGCCGTCCTCGAGTACATCGCTGAGAAGGCGACCAGCGGCACACTCCCCAATTTTGTGGCCTTTGAGTCGGTGTTTGGCTTATCAATGCTCATCTTCTGTGACCACTTCGAGGACGAGGAAGTACTTAGTAAGTTGCAAGACATCTGGCGTGGCATGATTGCCAAATTGTTTCATATTCACGAGGGCAGCAGCCCGTTGAAAGGCATGGTGCGCGACTTCGCGCGGGAGCGCATTATCTCCTTCGTCATCACCGTTGTTTTCGGCTTATTTCGCCAGTTGCCCCCATCCTACAGTATGTTGAGCTATCCGGCTCTTGAGGCCTTTTTTCAACTCGGGCCTGATAAAAAGCAACTCTATCGCAATCTGGTCCAGTATCTCGATGTAAAGGGCGAGGAAGAAGGAACATATTCCAGGGAACAGATGGAGCGCGACTACCTAGCAGTGCTGCATATTGACAATGTTTTCATGAGCTTTACCACCCTCATGGGCCTTGTCGCCCATGCCTGCTCGGCCCCACAGGACTTTTTACCCTTCCTCAAACTGCTCTTTGAAGAAGCGAAAAAAGATGTCACGACTTATCCCTACCTGACTGTGATCGCCAATGTGGCTATGAATGTCTTACATCGCGATCCGATGAACGATGAAATGTTTGACTTTTTCGTGTATGTAATCGAAATCCTCCAGGATGCATATACTCAGCATCCTGAGACCTATCATAGTCGTATGAACGAAGCTCCACAAGCTGCTGCTCTGGCACCCTATATCCTCACCCAATATCGACGAGCCCAAAATCGGCAGGCAGAGACACTTAGAACGCGCTTACTTGAGTCGCGCATCCAGGCGGCTCTCTCAGAGGAAAAATCAGAGAAAAAACTGAAATTCTTTGAGTTCCTGCTCACCTCGGAATTACCCCAGGTAGGGATTGAGAATCAGGAACCACGAGCCGCCCTGGCCGTATTGGAGATGTTTTTCACGAGCAATGATAAAGATATCACCCCCATGATCCAGGCCTTTCTGTCCCGCCTGCGCATCTACTATCCTGATGAAGTAGATGCCTTCCTGATGGAGCAGCAGGCTTCCGATGAATTTCGCTTGCAGGTGCGCACGCATGAGCCTGTTGAAAAGATCGGAGACCTGGTTGGAAAAAGAGCCTGGTATTTCGCCCGTGACAAAGTCCTGTTAGGCCCACCAGAGCTGCGGTCTCAATTTGTAGGCCTGTTTGAGAAAGCTGCTGAGTATAAGCACTTAAAGACCTGGATAGATTATATGATTCGTTATCTGGTTAATCTGATTTATGGAGGAGAAGCCCTGCGCCCATCAAAGTAACAGTTATCCGAACTGTGTCATGTTGAGCGAGTGAGCAGAAGCCCTGAACGCGCGTGAAGAGGAAACACCCGCTGCCGATCGACAGAGATCCGCAGGCTTCGCTCAGGATGACAGAGTGGAAGTGCCCAATTGCCCGTAATTCACGTATCTGTGAGCACTGGTTTCAGTCATTAAAATTCACCAATAGAAAAGAGATGCCCAATGACGCGAAAACGAGACCACACGCCATTTATTAGCGCCCACCAGGGAAACTGCGGAGTTCCTGAGCTGCCCCTGGCCGAACGCTACGGGTGCGCCATTGACCTTAAGGTCGATTATGTGGAGCTTGATGTGAGGAGGACAAAGGATGGCATCTATGTGATCTGCCACGACGAGTACACTCCCTCAAAGAGGCGCGTGGACGAGCTATCATATGAAGAATATAGAAGCGAACTGGGCGACCAGGCACTGATTGTGCCCGAACTCTTAACGATTGCCAAGGGAAGAGTTGGCCTGCATGTCGATCTCAAAGAGACCGGCTACGAGGATGACATCATAAGACTGATTCTGAGTTACGTATCCGCTGATGAGTTTATTATCACTACCCTGGAAGATGTGTCGATCAAGGTAATCAAGGAAAGGTTTCCCGCGATCAAAGCTGGCCTGTCGCTGGGCCGGGACATGAGGGGAGCCAGTATCTTCAAGCAACTTAGCGTGCGGCTGAGCGAGCTATTCCCAGGGAAACGCCTGCAGAAGAGCCATGCGGACTTTGTTGCCGCGCAATATTTCCTGGCAACTATCAATGTACTACGGTACTGTGCGAGCAAGGGCATTCCCGTCTGGGTCTGGACGGTAGACAATGAGCGTAGCATGCTGCGCTTTCTTAAAGACCCCAGAGTTACAACGCTGATCACGAATAAGCCAGAAGTTGCTCTACCGTTGCGGGCTAAAATAGCATCAACACCTATAGCCCCGGATTCGCGCTAGCCGTATCCCGTTCTTTTCGCGCTTTCTCCGCAATTTGCCAGGTAATGCGATCATCTCCAACAATTGTGCCCGTTGTTTTTAGCATATCCTCACCTTCAACATCCAGGTTTGCAAAGAGGCCCCGTTCATGTGCCTGCTTAAGTAGCCTTATAAAATTTTTAATGCCTAAATCATATAATCCAGTGCCCACGTATGCTGATTTGCTCGTATCCCTCTCTCTAGCCAGTCCATGATAAACGAATGCCGATCGTTCACCCTTCTTTCTCCCAAAAATATCTCTCAATATAGCTGCAGGGCTTTTCGGGTCGATGTGAACCGGAAAGAGAAGAATATCGTTTTCTTCTGCATCTTTTAACCCATACACTACCCCGTGCGTCCTGGACATCCGCCACCTTCTTACCCATGGTATGTGATTAAGTTCTGGGAAAACCGGTTGCCAGAGCGCCATCTCCCTCTCATAATCTGGATGCTCTGGTTGCATATCGACGAGAGGATGCCTGCCATCTTCAAGCAGCGTATTACCAATAGCTACTCTTCCAGCATTTTCTCCCCTGGGATCGGAGAAAAATGTCCAGGGATTGTACCCCATCTTTCTGATCAGTACATGAAATTGCGCTGGAGTCAGCCCTTTAAGCATCAGAATATGTTCGCAATTGACTTCCTTATACAACTCCTGTTCCATGAGGGCTTGCAACGGCTTTTTATTCTCCTCTATCTCAAAGAGCGGTTTGAACGCCGGGTCTGTTACCAATGCATCGCGCTCAAGAACGCATACTCTCACTGTAGCTTGTTTTAACGCTTTCTCCTCACCACGGCTTTCTGTTAGGCTTACAACAATACCGGGAATTCTCGAAATGAGTTCTCCAGGTTCTGTTTTTCTCGCCAGGCGCGTTCTCCAGGTTTCAGGCTGTGACGGCCCAAAAAGCTCACCCTTTATTTCGTCGTAACGCCTGCAACAATCTTCAAAGTCTGCTAATCGTTGCTCAGCATTCTTGCCCTTTTCCATGCATATTCAAACGAAAAAAGCCCATCCCTGGTCTCAGGAGAACATCTCATCGGCCTGCTAGTCAATCAAGCGCTGCTGTGCTATACTTCCTTGAAAAGTAATGCAAACATGCCGAGTTCAAAGGGCTTTATAAGAAGTATCGGAATAACAAAGAATTTGAGGATATCCTCTTCCACGACATTGAGACAGTTCTCTCGAAAAACCGGTTCTCCGTCCTTTGGGGTGATTGACGAGAAGTAGCCGATAAATCGGCAGTGGGCGCAATGAATTGCGCCCCTACGGTTCACCCGGAAGGATGGAGACCCGAAAAACCTTATGTAAGGTACTACAGGATACCACCCTGATTGGCTTACTCTCAAGGCGGAGACACGAATCATGAACATACAACAGGTGTTTGCCCGCAATAAACACTCGGGTGTGCTACTCGAGCGGTTTCTCATTGCCAGTGTTGCCACTGTGCTAGTGATCCGCTTCTACCTGGCGGCCAATGGCTACCCGCAAGTGGGAGGAGGTGTATTGCACATCTCGCATCTCCTCTGGGGCGGTCTGGGCATGCTCATTGCTATAGTGCTAGCTCTCGCATTCCTGGGGAGGCGAGTGCAGTCTATCGTGGCCGTGCTAGGGGGCATTGGCTTCGGCACCTTCATTGATGAGCTTGGAAAGTTCATTACCAGCAACAACAATTATTTTTTTCAACCAACGATTGCGCTCATCTATATCATCTATATCATCCTGCTCCTGATCTTCCAGATACTCGAAAGCCGGCCATATATTTCTGAGCAGGAGCGCCTGGCAAATGCCCTGCATATTCTGGAGGAAAAAGCCCTGCACGATATGCATGAACAGGACAAGAAGGAAGTCCTCTTGCTCCTGCGCCCAAAGGACTCGCAGGAGTCCAGTTTGAAACTGCTGGCCGATGCAGTCGAGCGTATACCCGCGCTACCGGATAAGCCTCCAGGGCCACTGCAAAGAATGGCCCGCGCTACTAGAAACCTTTGGCATCATCTTATTGACGCACCGTATTTTGCCAGCATCATCATCTTCTTCTTTACTGGCTATGCGCTGCTCTTCACCCTGTTGATGATGCCTGGAATCGTGAATCTGGCAGTACACGACGTGATCACAGGCATCGTTAAAATCGGCTGGTTTGGCTCCTCGTTCTTATCCTACGTGATGATTTTGATCGGCATATTATCCTTGCGGAGATCGCGCCTTGCGGCCTATACCTGGTTCAAGCGATACATACTCGTGTCGATTTTTCTCACCCAGGTCTTCCTGCTCTACACACGGCCTATGGGAGCGCTTGAAGGGTTGCTCGTGAATCTCATTGTACTGGCCGTTCTCAATTATCTGATACGCAACCAGCGGCTGGATTTACAGCAAAAAGGGTCTCCATCCTTTAGGGTGATCGACGAGAATGTGCCGATAAATCGGCGCTGGCCGCGATAAATCGGGCCCTACAGTTCACCCGCAAGGATGGAGAGCCAGCAAAAAAAGGAGCTAGTCCAGAGGAAGAAAGTATGATACAATAGGAATGTGTTTAGCAGAACACGTTCGCTGGCGCGATCACATTCATTTTTATAACCATAGCCGGCTCGCTGGTAATACCTTATATAGAAGCTCGAGCCGAGGGGTTGAGATTAGAATGCAAAACCGAGTTGCTCTTTCGCCCCGAACGTGCTGCTTTAGTGGCCGTTGACCCCTTGGCTGGCCCAGATATATGGGCTTGTGCCCTCTTAACAAGAGAGAGGCGCTTCAAGAGCAACGGCATAGTGTAGACAAAGAAAACCGGATCGGGTCACCTCTTGTGGGAGGAACATGCTGGGGATGAAGTAGGCGAAGGCATAGATAGAGGCTTGTGTCTACCTGGTCGCTATGATTGCTTTTCAAACTGAACAACGCGGATCGGCATAGTGGGGCTTTAGCTATCGTGCCCCTTATCAAGATAGAGAACGAAAGCACTTACATCGTTGATCTCGTCCCGAAGACCCGTTGTATAAACAGAAGACGACAGGTATAGGCAAGGTACAGGTACAAACAAAGGAAAAAATTTGCCTCGGCCCTCTTTCGTCGAATACGCTCCACAGCAGTTACCTGCATGTGCTCCGGTCCGGTAAGTTGAGACTGGAGAGCTTAGTGACAACACAACATACTCATCCTGAACACAGTGACGTTGATACAGGCGTCACTGGGCATTTCTTTGCTCCTGAAAGCAATGCAACGTCACAAGATCAGGCCGGAACTTCTTCTGAGCCTGAACAGCCCTCCTCTGTAGTTGAGCCGAACCAGCCTGAGACCGGCGAGGCCATTGCAGAAGAGATTTCCTCTCCTGAAGAACTTGGAGAAGCGCCAGGAAATAGTGGCGTCTATACAGGTGAAGAGGAAGTTCGCCTTTTCACCGACTTCATCGAGGAATTTCTTCAATCGGAGGAGCGCTTTCAAACATCATTACAAACATATTATGGGGAGACACAGCCGTCTCCTGGAGAAGGGCAGGAAGAACCTGCACCAGCGCCCAAAGAGGCGCCTACCTCACCGCTCTTGCGCCCGCCTTCGCGCTCGCGTCCACCTCGCCATAGAGGAATGCGCCATCGTGAAGGAAAACCTGTAGAAGAAAAGCAAGCAGCGGGAACAACGGCACCAGCTCCGGTGGTTTCAGAGGAAGCCCAGGCGGCAGAGCTGACAACCAGGACTGCGGCTGAACCGGCCCCACAAACAGCAAGCGCGGAACCTGCCACCGCTCCCACAACGGGTGAAGGTGAGCAACCGGCGCGCCCGGCTCGCCGGTATCGCTTTGATCGTCCTGCTGCACCGCCCGTTCCAGCCGCAGGAAAAACACCTCCCGCTTCACCGGCGCCGGTACCGATACCGGCAGGCCAGGAAAACGGGCAGGCAGGCGAGAAGGAAGTGGCGACTCCGGCGCAGGGAAAGTCCCAAGAGCAGAGCGCCCAGCCGCAGCCGGTTGCTCAGGCCTCAGAAGCTGCGGGAGCCGAGAGCAGCGCCGCAAAAGCAGAAGAGCGCCGCAAACAAGGGCAGGAGCAGCAGGCAGGCAAAGAGCAAGCTGCCACACAACAGGCGCAAGAGGTAGCAGCTCCTCCAGCCCCTGCTACGCCTCAGAAGGAAGAGGTCAGTCCTGAGGAGCTACCGCCCCTGGAATATTCAGAGCTACAAAAAGCAAGCTCGCGGCGCAGGCGCCGCCGGCGTGCCAATAATGCCGCGGCTGCTCCCACAACCAGCGCTCCTCAGGCAGGAGCGCCAGAGGCTCCTTCAACAGGGGTTCCAGGGCCTTCGGTTGCCACGCCTGTTACACCGGCTGCTACTCCGCCGGGACAATACAGCATCCTCTCCGGCTATACCGTCAACCAGATGAATCAGGGCGATGGCGGAGGTCCTTTTATGCCCCCGGAACCATCGCCTGCGCGTGGCAGTATAGCTGCTCAACGGGCTCGCTCTGTCCGTACCGATATGCAGCGCGCCCCTGTTGCTCCCATTCGTCCTACGGAGGCCAGCCCCGTTTCGGTACAACAGCTTGCCAACGTCATCTCTCATGCCTTCCAGGTGCAGACCGATCGCATGATTGCCGAGCTACGGCACGCGACCCAATCGCCGACCAATATCTCGGTCTCGCTGCCGCCGTTTCCTTCTAACGAGCGCGTCGGCGTCTTTGTGGATGTGGCGAACCTGCTCTACTCGGCGCGCACCCTGCGCATCACCATAGATTTTGCCAAGTTGCTGGATTTCTTACGTGGCAACCGCCGCCTCGTCAGGGCCCATGCTTACTGCCCCACCAGCCCGCAGCCGGGCGATGAGCAAATGTTCTTGCAAGCTGTCAAGGGCCTGGGCTATCGCATCACTACGAAGAATTACAAGACCTTCTCCAGCGGGGCGAAAAAGGCGGATCTCGACCTTGATCTCTGCATGGATGTCGTGCGCCTCGTTGAGAGCAAGTCTGTGGATTGTATCGTGCTGGTCAGTGGCGACAGCGATTTTATGCCGATGCTCGACTACTGCTCCGATCACGGTGTACGGGTCGAGGTAGCGGCATTCGACGAAGCTATGTCAGCTTCGCTGCGCCAGAGCTGCGATCTGTTCATCAACCTGGCGATGCTCGAAGAGATCCGCGCCTGATCGGCCCTCGTCATCCGAACAGGTCTTGATCATTTAAAAGCCCATCGATTCGATGGGCTTTTTTGGTGAGAAATATTCCCCTGGCTACGTATCTTTGAATAGGAATGCTCTATCTGGCTGTTCCACAACATGGAACAATTCTACAAGCAGAGTTTTTCATGGTATACTGGACAGAAGGGAGGGAACTACTGCCATCCCATCGTTTATTTTTGTACAAGAGTTCATCTCTCATAATGCTGTGGACCATATGTCACTGACCTGATGCTCAGAGGGCATCTTTGCTCAGAACAGAGGAGAAAGAAAGGAAGCATCACCCATGCGAAGATTCGGAGGCCTGGTACGCATTGCTGCGGTGCTCGCCATATTTTTGCTGCTGGCCGCTTGCGGCAGCACCACCACAACGACCAGCGGTGGAAGTGGAAGCACCTCAACATGTAAATCGTCTGTAAAAGTCGCGCTGGTAACCGATATCGGTGGCTTGAACGACAACGGCTTTAACCATCTGGCCTACACGGGCTATACGAAAGCCCAAAAACAGTATTGCTACCCAACCGAAATCATTCAGACGCAATCACAGAGCGACTATGTAAAGAACCTGACGCTGGCCGCGCAGGAAGCCAACCTGGTGATAGCGGTAGGCTTCTTGATGCAGACGCCTCTTTATCACGTCGCCCAGCAGTATCCTAACGTCAAATTTGCCATTGTCGATGGCTGTGCCGTTCCCAATCCCAATACCGGCGCCTGCCAGACGCTGCCCAATGTGGCGCCCCTCTTCTTTAAGGAGCAGGAGGCGGGTTGTCTTGTGGGAGCTATTGCGGGCCAGATGGAGGTAGACGGCAAATCCAAGGTGCCCAACTTGCTCGGTTTCAACACCATCTCAGCGGTTGGCGGCCTGTCTATTCCGCCGGTCAATCGCTATATTGCCGGGTACAAGTACTGCGCGAAGAAAGTTGACCCGTCGGTAACCGTTGTCATCGATTACTCGCAGGATTTTGCCGATACTGCCAAGTGTAAAGACGTGGCTCAGAGCCAGATCAGCCAGCATCACGCCGACATCGTCTTCCAGGTTGCCGGTGGATGCGGTATTGGCGCACTTGATGCCGCTTTCCAGAACCACGTTTATGGTATTGGCGTGGATGCTGACCAGGGATACATCCACCCCGATGTCATCACAAGCGCGCTCAAGCGTGTCGATGTTGCCGTCTACGATACCATCAAAAATACCGAAGATGGCAACTACACCAACAACCCGCCGAAGTTTGACCTGGCGCACGATGGCGTTGGCTATGCTCCGACGACTTCGGCAGTTCCCCAGGACGCTGTACAGAAGGCAGAACAGTTCAAGCAGGAGATCCTCTCCGGCCAGCTCGTTCCGCCTGAGAACATCCCATCGTAATCGTTTGGTTCTCTTCGCGTGAAGAGCAAAGGAGCTACCAGCAACAGGGCGCGGGAACCCGCGCCCTGTTGCTTATCCTTGTTTCTTCTCACTATCGATGCTATTATACTAACAAATTTTGGGCCGTCTCCTACCTGCACATAGGAGGTCTTGCTTATGGCTGTATCAATAGCACCGGCTGCTGCATCGAACTCCATGACGCGCATACGCCGGTTTGTTCAATCCCTGGGCCGTCCCGTCTTTGCGGTGGTTCTGGCAATGATCGTCGGCAGCATCGTGATCATGGTGACCTCTCCAGGCTCGATCGTTGCCCGCTTCAATGAAGCGGCGCTGGCGTATCAAACGCTCTTTACCGGCGCTTTTGGAAACCCGGAGAGTCTCTCGTTTACGCTTACCACCGTGACCCCGCTCATCCTGGCCAGTATATCGGTGGCGCTTACCTTCCGGGCTGGATTGTTTAATATTGGCGCAGAGGGGCAAATAGCAATGGGCGCTATGACGGCAGGCATCATAGGCTTTGAAGCCTCGCACTGGCCTGGCTGGATACTTATTCCCCTCATGCTGATTGGAAGTATCCTGGTTGGGGCGATCTGGGGCGGCATTGCGGGCTTTCTGAAGGCCTGGCGTGGCGCGCACGAAGTCGTGACAACGATCATGTTGAACTGGATTGCCTTCTACTTTACCGATTACCTGATAGATGGCCCGTTTAAGGCTGCCAACGCTGCCGATCAGACCAATGCGCTTCCACCTCAAGCCACGTTGCCGCATATTGCCGACCTCTATAACCAGACGCTGGGCGTATTCCTGCCAAAGATTGTCCAACCCCAGCAATATCTGGTCGATGTCGGCTTCTTTTTTGCCTTGATCTGCCTGGTCCTCTACTGGTTCATTACCACCCGCACGACCTTTGGCTATGAGATTCGTGTGCTCGGCCAGAATCAAAAAGCTGCCAGGTATGCGGGCATTGCCATTAAGCGCAATATCTTTGCGGTAATGGCTATTGGAGGCGCTTTCTCCGGCCTGGCCGGCGCCCTGCAATTGATGGGCCAGTTCCCTTACCAGTTAATTGCCACGACGTTCAGCATTCAAACCACCGGTTTCGATGCCATTGGCGTGGCCCTCCTTGGCCGCACGACAGCTATCGGCGTGCTCCTGGCCTCCTTGCTTTTTGGCGGGCTGCGACAAGGTGGCACATCTATGCAGTTGCTGGCTGCTGTCCCTGGTGATCTTGTCTATATTATTCAGGCCCTGGTGCTCTTCAGCATTGCTGCCGAGTTTTTGCCTACCATCCAGCGTGCGCTGCCCAGGTGGCTGCCCTTCACGAGCAGGCCTGCTCTCGTGCCTGCCACAACCGGCATCTCAATAACAGACCTTCCAAAGAATGAGGAACGTGCTGCACGCGATGGAGGCAGCGCTAGCAAGACGGCAGAGGAAAAAGCAGCAGAGCCTGTTTCGACCAGTGATACTGGCTCCAGCCAACCTGAGAATATAGAACCTTGATAGCGAAGCCCTGTAGACCCCTGATTGATCGGGGGGCGAGCGAAGCGAGGAACCACCATGTTTTTACAAGTATTGTTGCGTGTTTTGCCATCGGGTGATCTCTGGCAGGCCACGTTGCAATTCGCGGCCCTGCTACTGTTGCCCGCGCTTGGAGGAGTCATCTCCGAGCGCAGCGGCGTTGTCAACATTGCCATGGAAGGAATGATGCTGACCGGGGCCTATGCCGGCGTGATGACAGCGCTATCGACCCACAGCGTTTTAGGCGGTGTGCTGGGCGCGTTGATCGCCGGGGGCTTGATGGCGCTCGTTCACGCCATTGTCTCTATCCAGTTTAAGGCCGACCAGATCGTTAGCGGTATTGCGATCAATATCGCCGCGCTCGGCCTGACGAACTATCTGCTGTTTATCCAGACAGGCGGGCAGGGCGTACCAAGCCTGAGCAATAATCTACGGCTTCCGGTGCTCTCCTGGGGGCCGCTGGCCAGTATACCCTTCGTTGGTCGCGTTTTCTTCCAGCAAAATATCATCTTTTACGTGGCTATCCTGATCCTGATAGGGATTCAATTCTTGCTCTTTCATACCAATATTGGCTTGCGCATCAGGGCTGTTGGTGAGCACCCGCAAGCAGCCGATACCGCTGGCGTGAATGTGTACCTGATCCGCTACATGTGCGTCGTAGGGAGCGGCGTGCTTTCAGGCCTGGCCGGCGCATTCCTCGCGCTGGGCGTCGCCGGCATTTTCAATTCAGATATGACGGCAGGTCGAGGCTTTATTGCCCTCGCAGCTATGATCTTTGGCAAGTATACCCCCTGGGGCACGGCTGGCGCCTGCCTCATTTTTGGTCTCGGCGAGGCTTTGAGCATACGCTTGCAGGATACCGGCATTTCTCCCAACCTGCTCAGCATCCTGCCTTACCTGCTCACCATTATCGCGCTCGTGGGCCTGGTTGGGCGCACGACACCGCCCGCTGCCGATGGCATCCCCTACGAGCCAGGAGGTGAATAAACTATGCAAGAAAGCACGATGCTCGCGCCAACGCAGGAGACTGAGGCGCCATATGCCGTGGAAATGAGGGATATTTGTAAGACCTGGCCTGGCGTGGTTGCCAACGATCATGTCAATTTGAAAGTGCGCAAAGGGGAAATACATGCGCTGGTCGGCGAGAACGGGGCCGGCAAAACAACCTTAATGAATATCCTTTACGGCCTGATCCGGCCCGATAGCGGCGAGATTTTCATCAATGGGCAGCGGGTACACATTAGCGGCCCACGCGATGCCATCCGGCTGAAGATCGGTATGGTCCACCAGCACTTCATGCTCATCCCTCCCCTGACTGTGGCCGAGAATATTGTCCTGGGACACGAACCGGGCAGCGTCAGCTCTGTCTATGATATCAGGCGGGCACGCGCAGCCATCCTTGCGCTCAGCAAGCAATATGGCTTACCGATAGACCCGGATGTGCGCGTTGAAAAACTCTCTGTGGGTTTGCAGCAGCGAGTTGAGATTTTGAAAGTCCTCTATCGCGCCGCTGACATCCTGATCATGGATGAACCAACAGGCGTGCTAACGCCGCAGGAGACAACCGAATTATTTGGCGTCCTGCGCGGGCTGGTGAAACAGGGCAAGACGATCATCTTTATTACGCATAAACTGCGCGAGGTACTGGAACTCTCCGATACCATCACGGTGCTGCGGCGCGGCAAGAACGCCGGCGAACTTGTGACGAGCCAGACAAACCAGGCCGAGATTGCCCGCTTGATGGTGGGGCGCGAGGTCTTGCTGCGTGTCAACAAGGCGCCTGCTCACCCTGGGCCGGTTGTCCTACAAGTGGAAGACCTCCACGCGCAATCAGATCGCGGTCTCGAGGTGCTGCACGGCGTCAGCTTTGAGGTGCGGGCAGGCGAGATTCTGGGTATTGCAGGCGTCGAGGGGAATGGCCAGAGCGAGCTTGTCGAAGTGCTGACAGGGATGCGCAGGCCCACCCATGGCAAGATCACCATTACGCCTGTCGAAAATGGGCAGCCTGGCCGCGCGCTGGATATCACAGCTATGAATGCCCGTGAAGAGCGCAGGATGGGCCTGGCGCATATTCCAGAGGATCGCCGGGGAAGCGGGCTGGTTTTGACCGATTCGATCGAAGACAACAGCATCCTGGGCCGGCAGCGCTGGCCGCAGTTCTCATGGGCTAAACTCATTTTATTGCTTCGCAATATTGCGGCCTGGGCGCGCAAGCTGATTGCCGAATTTGATATCCGCACTCCTTCTGAGGAGGTTGCCGCCCGCGCACTCTCCGGCGGGAACCAGCAAAAGCTGATCATTGCGCGCGAAATTTCCGCTAATCCCCTCGTCTTAATTGCTGCACAGCCGACGCGGGGCGTCGATATTGGAGCCATCGAGTTTATTCACCGCCGCATCATCGAGCAGCGCGACGCCGGCAAAGCCGTGCTGCTCATCTCCGCCGAGCTGGACGAGATTCGCTCCCTTTCTGACCGCATCGCGGTCATGTACGAAGGCAATATCGTCGATATCGTCTCACCCGACGCGACAGAGGAGCAGCTCGGTATCCTGATGACCGGCGGCTCAATAAGGTGATTTATGAAATGTAATGACCAGAATCGGTAATCATCGTCAAGAACATGTCATCCTGAGCGAAGGATCTCTTGGCCGGCATCGGATGCTTCGCTACGCTCAGCATGACAAAGGTTGCCGATCTTGATTGGTAAAGCTCATTAATGTGTCATTTCCTGGTCGGGTGTCCAGCGCAGGTTTGGCTTGCGAGCGGCCAGCGCCTGGTCCAGTCTCCCTACGGGCGTAGTGTGCGGAGCCGTCTTGACGATCTCAGGGTTCGTGCGCGCTTCCCCGGCGATCTGCCGCATCACGCCTACGAAGTAGTCCAGCGTCTCGCGCGTCTCCGTTTCGGTTGGCTCGATCATGAGCGCCTCATGCACAATCAGCGGGAAGTAGATGGTCGGCGCGTGCATGCCAAAGTCGAGGATGCGCTTGGCAACATCGAGCGCCGTAACGCCGCTCTCTTCCTTCTGGCGTTCAGCCGTGGCGATAAACTCGTGCTGGCACATCTGTGGATAGGCGATCTCGTAATCCGAGGCCAGTTCGTGCTTGAGGTAGTTGGCATTGAGGATGGCGCTCTGCGCAACATGCAGCAGGCCATCCGGCCCGTAAGTGCGAATGTAGGTATAGGCGCGCACCAGCACACCGAAATTGCCATAGTTGGCACGCACTTTACCAATAGACTGTGGCCCTGCATCCTTCCAGTAGTAGTAGGGGCGCGGGCTTGCCCCGCCCGCCTGCTCACCCTTCGCCGGCATAGGCCCTGGCAGGAAGGGAACCAGGTGCTCTTTGACGCCAATCGGGCCGGAACCAGGGCCGCCGCCACCATGTGGCGTGCTGCACGTCTTGTGCAGGTTGAAATGCACCACGTCGAAGCCCATATCACCAGGACGAGTGATACCGAGCACGGCATTGGCATTCGCGCCGTCATAATAGAGCTGCCCACCGGCTTCGTGAACCATGCTGGCGATCTCCACAATGTTGCTATCGAAGAGGCCCAGCGTGTTGGGATTGGTCATCATGATCGCTGCAATATTCGCTGCATTCGCATCCAGCACCACCCGCAGGTGCTCCATATCAATGCCGCCTGTGTGGGGATCGGTCTTGACTTCGACGACTTTGTAGTCGGCCAGCGTGGCGCTGGCAGGATTCGTTCCATGAGCATTGTCGGGGATCAACACGAGATTACGGTGTCCCTGGCCCTGGCTTTCATGATAAGCCTTGATCAGCATGAGTCCGGTCAATTCGCCGTGAGCGCCCGCCGATGGCTGCACCGTCACGCGAGCCATACCGGCAATTTCTGCCAGGTACTGCTCCAACTCGTATATGAGCTGGATCGCGCCCTGCACTGTGTGATCGGGCTGCAAGGGATGGATGCGAGCGAAACCTGGCAGGCTGGCCATATCTTCGTTCAGCTTTGGATTATACTTCATGGTACAGGAGCCAAGTGGGTAGAAGCCGGTATCCACACCAAAGTTGCGCTGCGAGAGGTGGGTATAGTGGCGCACAAGCTCGATCTCGCTGACTTCAGGCAATGGCGCAGGCTCTTTGCGCAGCATATTGGCCGGAACCATACTTTCCAATGGCTCGGTGGGCACATCCATCGCTGTCATTGTAGCTGCCCGGCGTCCAGGCGCGCCCTTCTCAAAAATCAATTTCTCGGCGCTGGTCATGCCCGCACCTCCTTCAACGTATTCACCAGGTGATCGATATCCTCTTTTGTGCGCGTCTCCGTCACGCAGAAGAGCAGGCAATGCTCCATGCCAGGATAGTCCCGGCTCAAGTCGTAACCGCCGATGATGTTAGCCTGCTCGAGGTGGTGTTCCAGTTGCTGCGGCGGCACGAGCGACTTGACCACAAATTCATCAAAGAATGGAGCGCTGAAAACGGCCTCGAAGCCCGGCACCGAGGTAACCTGGCGGAAGGCGTAATGGGCTTTCTGGAGACAGAGTTCGCCAAGCTCACGGAATCCTTGTTTGCCTAGAGCTGCCAGGTAGATGGTGGCGCCGACTGCCAGCAAGGACTGGTTCGTGCAGATATTGGATGTGGCTCGCTCACGGCGGATATGCTGCTCGCGTGTCTGGAGCGTCAGCACATAGCCGGTATGCTTCTCTCCGCTCTCCTCGACCGTCTGTCCAACGAGGCGGCCCGGCAGGAGGCGCATGTATTTCTGCTTTGAAGCGAGAAAGCCCAGGGCAGGCCCTCCATAGCTCATCGGATTGCCGAAGCTCATCAGCTCCCCGACAGCGATATCTGCGTTATAATCGCCCGGCGAGGCCAGGATGCCGAGCGAAGCTGGCTCGGTGATATTGGCGATGAACACTGCCTTACCCTTGTGCGCTATCGGTTCGATGGCGGTCATATCCTCAATGCAGCCAAAGAAGTTGGGCTGCTGGATAATGACAGCCGAGGTAGTTGCCGTTACTGCTTCGTTCAACTCTTCGAGCGAGGTCACGCCATCGCGAACCGGCGCTTCGGTGACCTGGAAGCCTCGTCCATGAGCATAGGTGTGCAGCACGCGGCGATATTGCGGGTCAACGCCTTGCGAGATGACGACTTCACCGCGCCCGCCTGGCCCGACAGCGAGCAAGGCCGCTTCAGCGAGGGCAGTTGCGCCATCGTAGAGCGAGGCGTTGGCGATATCCAGGCCGGTAATCTGGCAGACCATCGTCTGGAATTCGTAGATGGCCTGCAACATGCCCTGGCTGACTTCCGGCTGGTAGGGCGTATATGAAGTGACAAACTCCGAGCGGCGCTGCAGATGTGGTACGACGCTCGGTATAGCGTGATCATAGGTGCCGGCGCCCAGGAAGGAGATGGTGGTATCCAGATTTTTATTTTTCGCTGCCATGTTGCTGAGCAGGCGCTTAAGATCCGGCTCGGGAAGCGCTGGTGGCAGGTTAAGGGGACGGCGCAGGCGCACGTTTTCTGGGACGGGTGCGAGCAGCGCCTCCAGCGAGGGAAGCCCCAGGCGCGCCAGCATCGCTTCCTGGTTCTCCCGGGTATTTGGTATATAGCTCATCTAATAACTCTCCCTTAAGCTTGACTTGATAAGAAAAGAAAAAGAGCAATGATTACACAGGGTATCCTCGCGGATACCCTGTCTCGTGCTTAACATTGTTCTGCTCTATTGTATCACGCCCCGGCGCCACATATCCATTGCCCTGGTTTGTCCTACCGTCCCTGCAAGTACTGCTGGTATTGATCGGCGGTCATGAGGCTGTCAGCTTCTGCCGGATTGCTCATCTTCACGACCAGCATCCATCCTTCGTCATAGGGGCTATCGTTGATAAGCTCAGGGTGGTCTTTCAGGGCATCATTGGTCTTTACGATTTCGCCACTGACAGGAGAAATAAGTTCAGAGGTGGCCTTGACCGATTCGATATCGCCAAATTTGCTCTCGTGCGAGACGCTCTGGGTGCTATCCCAGGGCAATTCGACGTAAACGATATCGCCGAGTTGATCCTGGGCGTAGTCGGTAATGCCGATGACCGCCTGGTCTCCTTCGACTCGTACCCACTCGTCGGTTTTGCTGTACCTGAGGTTGGCAGGATAATTGAGGCTAGCCATAATGGTGGTCTCCTTTCTCGAACACGATCATGCTGTTTTACAAAATAAACTGGTACCGGTGATGGTGTGTGCAGGGCCGATAAATCGGCGCTGGGCGCGATAAATCGGCCCCTACAGTTATTTCTGGCGTTTGTAAAATGGCAATGCGACGATTTGCGCCGCCGTTTTCTTTCCGCGAATATCGATCTGCACGGCTTGCCCAGGATTAGCGTATGCCACATCAACATAACCCATGCCGATATTCTTGTGCACGCCTGGTCCCGGCCCTCCGCTGGTCAGCACGCCTGCAGGCTGGTCATCGACATAGACGGTGTAGCCGCCGCGAGGTACGCCGCGCTCAAGCATCTCGATGCCAACCAGCTTGCGCTTCAACCCCTGCTCTTTGGCCTTGAGCAGTGCGTCGCGCCCGATGAAGTCACCCTTTTTAAGTTTCACCGACCAGCCCAGGCCGGCCTCCAGCGGGTTGGTCTCCTCGGTCAGTTCGTGCCCATACAGGCAGTACCCGGCTTCCATGCGCAAGGTATCGCGCGCTCCCAGACCTGCCGGCAACAGCCCGTATGGCTTGCCCGCTGCAAGCAGATCATTCCAGAGTTTGGGGGCATCAACCGGCGCACAATAGAGTTCAAAGCCGTCTTCCCCGGTGTAGCCCGTGCGCGAGATGATGCAGTTGATACCATCTACCACGCCCGGCTCGAAGTGATAGTAGCGAATGCTTGCGAGATCAACTTCCGTTAGCGGCTGCAAGATTTCCTGGGCCTTCGGCCCCTGCAGGGCTAACAGAGCGGTGGTATCGGATTGATTAATGACATTGACATCTTTGAAGTTTTTCGCCTGTTCCTGCACCCAGGCGAAGTCTTTGTCGATATTGCCCGCGTTAACGACCATCATGTACTCGTTATCTGCAAGGTGATAAATGAGCAGGTCGTCAATCGTATTGCCATTGGGGCGGCAGAGCTGCGTATAGAGCGCCTGGTGGACGGCAAGCCGTGAAACATCGTTGGGCACAAGATATTGCAGGAAAGCCTCTGCTCCCGGCCCTTCGATCTTGAATTCTCCCATGTGGCTCACATCAAAGAGGCCAACCCGCGTGCGCACTGCCTCGTGCTCCTCCAGAATACTGCTATATTGTACGGGCATCTCCCACCCATTAAACTCGACCAGCTTCGCGCCCAGAGCCTTATGCTGTTCATAGAGCGGGGTGCGTTTCAATTGCGTCGTTGTGGTGCCGGTATCCTGTGCTGTCATATGTCATCACTCCAATGTGATCAAAATAAATAAGCAGGAACAAACGGTTTTTGCCTGTTTCACTATATCAGATTTTGGCGGAGAGGACAAACTATTCCCTTGTTTCTTCTTCCAGGACTTTTCAATAGCCCTGTCCTGATCCATCGCTAATAAACACTGCTCAGGGTGCGTGTCCGGTGCATTTTCTGTAGCCTTGCCTGCTGCTTTCTAAGGTGTCGTTCACTTCCCGCAATGAGCTGTCTCGTTTGCACATTGCTGGCGCTTTTGAAGTAGTTAAACATCTGTAACCACTGATCGAAGGTGAGTAATGTTGGCGTCGCAGCGGGATCAAAACCTATGTGCTTGCTCAGCCGCCTGAACTGCTTGCTGCTGAAGATGCCCTTGAAGGTGTCGCGAAGGGTTGGTTGCCTGGTTGTGAAGGCATAGACCACAAAGTCACGGAATAGCTGGGCATCAGCCCGCTCGATGAGTGGCGGGCCTCTTTTGCGCATGCGCATCATCACAACATCGACATTCGGCATGGGTGAGAAATCTGTGCGTCTAAAGCGGTACACTACGGAAGGCTCAAACCAGGGCTTCAACATGACGGCATACAGTGATTCCTTAGGCTCTCCGAAGAACTTTTCGGCCGCTTCTTGCTGCATCGCCAGGTACGTATCGATTGGCGGGACGGCTGCCGTGGTCAATTTAGTCACTATAGCCGTGGTAATGTTGAAAGGGATATTCGAGAATACCTTATAGGGAGTACGTGGCAGGCAAAACTGCAGAAAGTCAGCCTGGTAGACAGTGATGTTAGGGACATGAGCGAATTTTCGCTGTAGGAGCGATGCCAGGTATAGGTCCTTCTCGATAGCTACAACCCTGCTACAATGCCGCGCCAGTTGTTCTGTGATGATGCCCTTGCCCGGCCCAATTTCATAGACGATATCGCTCTCTTCGATACTGGAGCTTGCAATGAGCTGCTCAATTACACGCGCATTCGCCAGAAAGTTTTGAGCATATGCAATACTTTTGCGAGAAACGAGGGATATAAAACAATCCTTTCAAAATCAGGTGAAACGCACAAAAAGACAGCAGGCTTTCCGGCCTCTGCCGTGAAAAGCGGAACCTGATCGTGAAAGGATGATTAGTCAGGTGAGCAGTGGTGAAGGCTTCACGTCCTGGCGTGGAGCATAGCACGACATACCCAAGCAGTTGACCTTTGATAGGTTCCGCTTAGATGTGCCGTATGCGAGTACACATAGTGAAGCAACCTCCCATAGAATAAGCCTCTCTTTGACTACGAGTTATGGCGCACCCAGAGGGATTCGAACCCCCGACACCTGATTCCGAGGACCAGTGCTCTATCCGCTGAGCTATGGGTGCAAGCAACTGCTCTATCCATTGAGCTACAGGAGCTCTTCGCCATTGTAGCACTACTCTAGTAATAGATCAAGTTGAGTGAAGCTAGATCAGTTCGGGAAGCGGGCCCATGTGCCTGCTCCATATCTGGCGGGCAAGCTTGTGCGCATCTCGTTTCACACCATAGTATGCGAAGTACTGGCACGTGCGCTCGATATCACGCACGAACAGTGAGAATACATCCGAGTTGTGGTAGGGATCGACTGCCTGGGCGAAGTCAATCAGCGTGACACTTCCCTGCCAGTAGAGGACGTTATAGGCTGAAAGGTCGCCATGGATGCGCCCGTGGATGAGAGCCAGCTCGATATTGCGTAGGATGCACTCGAAAAGTGGCTTTGCTTCCTCCTGTTCAAGCACAACGTCGCTGAGCCGGGGGGCAGGATCGCCAACAGCGCCGATGTACTCCATCAAGACAGCATTGCCAAGCTGGGCAAAAGGCCGTGGCACATTTGCTCCATGAGCGTAGAGCAGGCGTTGCGTCTGGTATTCGTAGTCGATCCACGATGCCACCTGGGCGGCCCGTCCTCTTTCGGTCTTGCGCGTGGCAGCACTACCCCGGCGGCTGTTGCCATGCTCAGCCTGCCCCTGTTCATCTCGCTGGACCCGGCTGAAGCGATAAATGGCATCGTTGCGCAGGCTGCGGAACATGCGCGGGCGATACACCTTTGCGGCCAGGTACTCTACACCGGTCGATGGGTGAGCCTTACAGCAGTAGACGTTTGCCTCCTTTCCGCTGTGAGCTTCATGCAACACATCAGTAATCAAATGCTGGTCATAAAACGGGGCCAGCGATGAGAGAATCCAGGGCGCATCCCGCCTGGACGCCAGCAATGCCGGATTGAAGGCAGGGCGATTCTGGATGCTCTGCTGTTCTTCGTATGCCTGTTCGTGCAGCCAGCGCTGGACATCAGCACTGCTTTCATAACTGGTTTTCTTTGTGGGCTTAGTCCGGGCGTGCGGGCGAGTTCTGGCTCGCTCGCGCAGGCCAGGCTTCATCTTCACGAACGTTACAGGTTCTTCGTCGGGATCATCATCAAAAAAACGCTTCAAAGCAGATGCTCCTTTGTTTGTAGGAATTAACGGCATCGAATCCTTCACGGCGATAGGACGATCAGGGCGTGGGATCACGCGGTAAGGATTTTAGAAGTGGGAATGTGTCTCCAGGGGTGGTATCACAGCAGCCTCTATGGCCGGAGCATGCCACAGGCTGCACATCAAGGAGGAACCACGAGCAACTTACGATCGCTCGCAGTCAAAGAAGAGAAACATGAGCCGGCGCGCTATCTCCAGCACGACGAACTCAACGGCTCTAGAACAATGTCGCAGGCCAGGGTATACTCAACCAGGGTTACCACATAGCGTGGAGACAAAAGGAATGACTGTTACTTGCATATTGTTGCACCTCCACAAATCTGTATTTTAGTTCAGGTTCAAGCTTACCATACTATGGAGCAGAAATCAAGCAAGTTTTACCAGGCTTGCTCGAATGACGCCTCGTTTACTTTTTTGCCCTTGAACGCTGATTTGCGCGCCCTCTTGCAGCTCTAAAAGGCTTACCGGGGTAGACTGCCGGCCTTCGTCATTGTAGACAAGCGTTTTAGGGCTAACACGGACAGCTACAATCTGCGTTTCACCTGTCTGCTGCTTGCGGTGCCTGCCTGCAATGATCGCGATGTGTTTTTTCCCTGGGTACGGCGCAACCCCAACTACTGCTACCTGGTATTCAGGTTCGTGCTGTATTGCGTTGCGTTGCTGCTTATTCCCGGGAACTTGCTGTTGAGCAGTAACCCTGGCTCCGCTCGCCTGTTGTTGCCAGGAACGCTGCCCATTTCCACGAGCTGGCTTTTCAAACAGCGGCCCATCATAGCCGCGCGGGACGGCGATATCTACGGCTGCTGGCTCAGCATCGAAGCGATAAGTAACCATAACCTGCTCGGCATTATCCGCCTGTTGCAAAGCGGCGCACTCGGATTTGCGCAACAAGTCCTCCAGGTGTACAACACTTCCGTCCACTTGCAGGCCAATCGAGGCCGGAACGCGAATGGAGAAATGGGCACCCCGCAAGGATGTGGTGGTTCCCTCGTCGAACTTGTGCTGCAGTAGGATCGAGGCCGCTTGCTCTAATGTCCGTACCGCATTTGTCGCGGTAAGCAGGTAAACGGTGAGCAGCCCATCATCCATGCGAACATCCTGATCTATGTTTCCCATTCCTCCAACATAGGGAGCTTTGCTTACCAGCACTTCCCAGACCTCGCCCTGCCAGTGCGTCTCGACAAACCCGCCATTATTTATGGCCGCGACTTCCACAGTAAAAGGATGCTGATCAGGTAGCGACCTCAGCGCCGCAAGGTCAAAGGCTCCAGGCCCAATGTGATATTTGAGCGGCTTAGAAATCCGTGCCATTACTGCTGCGTCAAATCCCATCCCAACATGCAGTAAGAAATGCTGCCTGGCCTGGGAAGATTGCTTTGGTTGCTTTTGTTTATTCCCGGTCGTTATTAGCTGTTGCTGGTTCCCCGCATTCTCAGGAAGCGCCAGGCCCTCCACCTCAACGTGCCCAAGATCGATGCGATGCGCCTCGCTATTCACTATGGCAAGCGCGGCCTTTACTGGATCGTGAGGAATACCGATAGCACCCGCCCACACATTGTAGGTCCCGCCTGGAACATCGGCTGCCACGCTCTTTCCTCCCGCGTCCATGATTCCGTTCAGCACATCGTTCAGCGTTCCATCACCCCCGTAGCCGATCACCAGGTCGTATCCCTCTTTGGCAGCCTTTCGCGCCAGTTTCAGCGTCTCGCCCCCGTATTCTTTCAGCGCGATATCAGTTTTCCAGCCTGCCGCCGAGAAGACAGCGATCAGGTCGGGGATGTGTGCTACGTGCTCTCCAGTCCTCAGGTCAACCACGATACAGGCTTTCTTGATACGCATACATACTCCTCTCGCCGGAATTGAGAATGTCTTCTGTGGCAAACACGAGACGAGATGATGCAGGGTTTCAGTTGGTTTTAGACCATCGGAATATGCTCCACCTGTGCAGGGTGGTGTTCTTCCCGGAGCGAGCGACGTGTCATGATGCGCCTCATCGCGTTCCCGATGCGTCGAATGCCTTCCTCGATCTGCTCTTCTTCGGGCGCGGCAAAGCTGAGGCGAAACTGCTGCTGCCCGCCGCCGTCGGCGTGAAATGGCTCTCCAATCACGAATGTCACCCGCTCGCTGGCAGCCTCGCGCAGCAGCACCCGCGAGCGTATATCGCCTGGCAGCCGGCACCACAGGTGGAACCCTCCATTGGGGTGATTGACTCGCACGCCCTCAAGCCAGTAAGTACTGATTGCTCGCAGCATCACGTCCCGCTTATGATGATAGTGCTGGCGGAGCATGGACAGGTGATCGTCCAGCATATTGCGCCGCAAAATCTCTGAGACTGTCCATTGTCCGAGCGAATTGGTACACAAGTCGAAGATCTGCTTATGTAATGAAAGTCGCTCGATGATCGGCTCAGGGGCGGCAAGCCAGGCTACGCGTAGCCCTGGCGCAAGGATTTTTGAGTATGTGCTCAGGTACATCACCTGCCCAGCCGTATCAATAGCTTTCAGCGGTTGCGGGGCTGGCCCGTCAAAATAGATCTCGCCGTAGGGATCATCTTCCAGGATAGGTGTCTGGTAGCGCCGTGCCAGCATCAATAAGCGGCGGCGGCGCTCAGGTGACATGACAATACCCGTCGGATTCTGGAATGTTGGCTGCGTGTAGATCAGGCGAGGCCGGTGACGGGCCAGGATCGTTTCCAGGAGATCGACGCGAATACCATCGCTATCGGTGGGGACGCCCAGCACACGAATGCCAAGCGCGCGAAATGTTTGAATTGCTCCCAGGTAGGTGGGTACTTCAACAACGACCTCGTCCCCAGGCGAGAGAAGCAGGCGCCCAACAAGCCCAATACCCTGCGTTGAGCCTGAAAGGATCAGGATGTGCTGGGCATCAACGGCTATCCCGCGTTTGCGCATGCGTTCGGCAATGCTCCTGCGCAGGCTGAGTAACCCCTCGATCGGGCAATAGCCAAGCGCGTTTTGCCCGGCCTGGGTGAAGCCCTCAGCAAACAACCTGCTGATCATCTTCGATGGAAGCAGACTGAATGAAGGCGTACCGGCCGCCAGGGAGATGATATCTTTACGCTCACCTGTAGAAGCCAGCTCGGATAGCAGGTAGGCATCAGCGCCTAGTATCTCCCGCTCTCCACCAGGCAACCCAAAGAGCCAGGAAGGATTCCCGCTATCAAGCTCATCAGCCGTATAGCTGAGAGGATTGCGACGGACAACCGTTCCGCGCCCGACGTGCCCCTCTATCAAGCCCTCACTTGCCAGCTCGTTATATGCGTTCATGATAGTGGTGCGATTTACTCCCAGCTCGCTGGCAAGGGCTCGTTCCGTTGGTAGGCGAGTACCTTCTGCAAGCTGGCCCGAAAGAATAGCCTCGCGCAGCTTCTGGCAAATCTGCTGGTAGAGCGGCATACCACTTTCGCGGTCAAGCTGAATAAGTGAGTGTATTGGAGCTGTAAAGAGCGGTAATGGCTGGTAATGGTGTTCATTTGATAGGTGTTGACGCATATTTTCCTCCTGATTGGATCGTACCAATAGGAAGTGTACCCGATCAATGGAGGAAGCACAAGCGCCAATTGACCATCATGTTGGGGAGCCAATTTTATGTTGCTTTCTGGATATGGTACATTGAAACAAGGAAATGCAACAAATTGCTGAATGTTTGCGGGAGGGATAACAGGCTATGCAAAGCACAGAACAACGTATTGAGATGATACGAAATGATCGTGAGCATGGTTCGCGCTGGCTGGTTGGTGAAGCGATCTCGCTGCTCCACGATCTTGCGAGCGATAGAACTACGCCGCCGGATGAAGTAATGAAGCGTGTCCATGCGGCTGCTCAAGAATTAGCGCAAGCCCGCCCGGCTATGGCGGCCATTGCTGGCGCTGTGGCGCGCATCGTTAGTGTGCAGGGAGGGCCAACTGCTATAGCGCAAGAGGCCAGACGCTTGCGCGAGGACTATGATCAGGCTACACAACGTATCGCAGATTTTGCGCGCCCGGTCCTTACTGGAATGCTCATGACGCTCAGTATTTCCGGCACCATACTCGATGTCTTGACCGCCTGTGCCTCGCAGATCGAGCGGGTGATCGTGCTGGAAGGACGGCCTCGATTTGAGGGGCGTGAGACGGCATCAACGCTAGCAGGAAAAGGCATGAACGTTACCTTGATTACTGATGCCCAGGCCGATATTTTCCTGCCGCAATGCCGCGCTGTTGTCACGGGAGCTGATACCGTCCTCGCGAATGGTGATGTGCTCAATAAAGCGGGCACTGCTTTGCTTGGCTGGGCTGCTCAAGGACACAGCATTCCTTTCTACGTTTTATGCGAGACGCTCAAGATTTCTCCTCATTCCTGGACGGGCGATCTGCGCCAGTTGGAGGAAAAGGAACCGGAAGAAGTTCTGGAGAAGCCCATCAAAGGGGTCACGGTGCGCAATTTTTACTTTGACCATACGCCTACCAGATTAGTGACAAGGATCATCACCGAGCAAGGCATGATGGACGCCCACGATATACAGCAGATCGCAACGCAAGTGGGGGAGATGATGGAGCAGATATAGTACCATTTGTCCTATGGCGTTTGGTGAAATGCAGGGTTTTCGGTATCCTGGTAGGTGAGGCAGTGTAAGTTGTAGAGGTGAAGAACATATGAGGTAGTTGGAAGGGGGTAAACCGGTGAATAACCAGCCAGCGCGTCGCCAGCCAGAGAAAGAGCCGGACAAAAGATTGGAGCATGAGCCGGGGAATGGAGAGGAGCTCGTTGCCCCCGGCATCCCTATTGTGCGAGGCAATACGCCGCGACCTCGCCCATTTGAACAGTTAATTTCCAGTACCGAGCCGTTTCAGGGAGAGCCATCAATGGAAACTGTGACGAGCTTCCCATTTGAGGCTCCTGCCGCTCCGCCTGTGCCAGAAGAGTATGGAGAGAGCGATGGTGGTAGATTAGAGAGCGTTGATAGAACGCCTCTTCCCAGTCCAACAGAAGCGGCTGAGCAGGCATCGCAAGAGTTTCTCTGGCTTTTTGAATACGGGTTAGAGATGGATAGCGCCTTCCTGAATAGCCGCGAGCGACTCGATGGCCTGGCTCTGCTCTATGGGCCTGCTGTATTGAAGGGCTATGAAATCACGTTCGATGCATTGAACGCTGCGGATGGGCGGGTTGTAGCAACAATTGTGCCCAGCCGCGAGCGCGGCGCAGAGGTATGGGGTGTATTATATCGCGTACACTCAAGAGTGCTGGCCTCTTCCGGTAATGAGCCTTCCCTTCTGGATAGAGTACATTCGGCGGGCTCCCCCGGTGGCCTCTTTGAGCGCTTGCAGGTCACCGTCCAGGAAGCATATCGCAACCGCGAAATTTCGTGTATCACATATATTGCTTCTGCTACTGCTCGCAATCATTATCATCTTTTGCCGCGCGATCGGCAGGCCGTTGACAACGCATATATGCAGCGCCTGCTTGAGATTGCTAAAAAGCAGAAATTACCAGGTAACTACCTTCAGGCGCTGGCAGCGTTTTCTCCCCCTGTGAGGACTGCTGAGGATAAGCCGCCTCTAAGCGTGCCTGAACCCAGGGTTGAACAGAACACCGAGCCTCTCCCTGTGATCCTGGACAAAGAGCATCTCTCCCCATCAACGCCTGCCGGGCAGGGCTCTTTGCCTGCTCCCTCGAGCAAAGGCTTGATCGTCTTTGCCCTCTATATCGTCTTTTCATTGCTGGCCATTCTGGCTTTCGCGCCCCTGCAAAGACTTATCCCCGGAAGCTCTCTCTTTTCTGCCAGCTTTCTCCCACCGGATATCCCCTGGTTTATCCTGGTTTACGGCTTTATGGGCGGCTGCCTGGGCTGCATCATCAGTCTGGCACGCCAGCGTGCAGCTCCTCCCCCCAATTTCATTCTCATTACCTGGTTTGCTCGCCCTTTTGTAGGCGCAGTCCTCTCAGCCCTGGCTTATCTGCTTTTGAGCAGCGGGCTGTTTGTGCTGAGCGGCAGCGTTCAGCAGCATAGCACACTGTTTGCTTTCTTTGCGCTGCTGGCAGGCGCCTGTGAGGGATGGCTTTTTTACAGGAAATAGAAGGGCCGATCAATCGGCGCTGGGCACGATAAATCGGCCCCTACAGGTATCCCGGCATGATTTTATGAAGGTTCATAATCGGCACCTATGCTTTACCCGGAAGGATAGAGAGCCGATTCCTTGTTGTGACTTGTACCTTGTGATTCAAGAGTGTACAATGGATTTAGATAACTTCTATCGTCATTTGAGCTATTTACTGGTTGCCAGTAGAGGGGTAGCCAGCAGGTTACCCGCCACTGGCAAAGTGGGAGGAAGATCCATGCCGACCTATATTAGCCTGGTCAATCTCACTGAACAAGGGATCAGGGAAGTAAAAAATGCTCCCGAACGCCTGCAGGCCTTCGATAAAGCCGCAAGAGATGTAGGAGGCAGGCTGGTTGGTTTTTACCTGGTTATGGGGCAGTACGACTACGTCGTCATTACTGAGGCGCCTGACGATCAGACCGCCGCCCGTTTAATTCTTGGTACTATTGCCGAAGGCAGTGTGCGCACCCAGACCATGAGAGCTTTCCCTCGCGAAGAATTTGAGCAAATTGCGCGCAGTTTCCGGTAACCGGACAAGGGCTCTTTATCCTTCCGGGTACAACGTAGGGGCGCAACGATGGACTGTACCACATTATTCCGCCAAGGTGTGGCCAGGAGAGGCCGGTAAATCGGCGCTGGGCACGATACATCGGGATTCCATGATAAATCGGGGTTCCGCGATCAATCGGGGTTCCACGATCAATCGGGAACCTACAGGAGATCGCCGGAGGGGAAAATGGCCCGTACCAGCCGCTCCGGGTCGTGACGCGCCAGCCTGTCGTTCTCCAGATTGAGATGCTCAATGGTCACATTGGGAACCAGGCGGATCAACTGGGGCCGGTCAGGAATGACGGGTTCGCTCTTTTCTTGCGCGTACATCTGCAAAATATCTGCTGGGAAGAGGCCATCATTGACGATGACGCGATCAACGCGCCCTCCCAGGTAGCGATGGATGGCGTTGACAAAATCTGATGCCTTGTAGCCATCCGTTTCACCATGCTTGGTCATCAGGTTGCAGACATAGACTTTCTCGGCATCGGACTCGCGGACAGCTCTGGCGATATCGCGCACAAGCAGATTGGGGATCAGGCTAGTATAGAGGTCGCCCGGCCCAATAATAATTGTATCTGCTCGCCGGATGGCCCGGATAGCCTGGGCGCAGCCAGGGGCGTCTGGTGGCAGCAGGCGGAGTTGCTTGATCGGTGAAAGCTCCCCCAGGTCCTTCTTTCCTCGCGTGTCGATCTCTGTCTCGCCACAAATAGTGGTGCCGTCTTCAAGATCGGCACAGATGGATGTCTGTGCCAGTGTCACTGGCAGGACACGCCCCGCCGTATTGAGTAATTCCTGGGCATCCTCGATGGCGAGCAGCAAGTCACCATTGTTAATATCCTGCAAGCCCTTCAAGATAAGGTTGCCCAGGCTATGCCCGCCAACTCCTCCAATATGCCTTGAGCCATCCTGAGCGCTTTCACCGGTATTATCCTCTTCCTGTTCAAAGCGATGCATAAAAATTTCGCGCCACAAGGCCCCATTGCGAGCTAAGGCCACCAGCGACTGGCGGAGATCGCCCAGCGGGAGTTGACGGCGAAACTCATCCATGAGTCTGCGTGAGCTGCCCCCACTATCCGACATGGTGACAATGGCAGTAATACTGAGGGGATGCTTTTTCAAATGCGAGAGGAGAGAAAAGGTTCCGGTCCCCCCACCGATGGTTACAACACGTCGTCCCGCGAACCGGTCGCCCGTAGTCTGCCATCCCTGCATGGTACTTCTCCTACGGCCGGGTTCAAGTTCATCGCTCACAGATGCTCCCTCATAGACCTGGCCCCACACAGGAGACCAACGTGCCAATGCATTGGCACTCTACTGCATGTTCAATGTTCCGATGGGCTGTGACCTGGCCCCCACAAGGGAGGCCACTACACTGAGTAATCCAGCGAAAGGCTTGTTGTGTTTCGTTGTCACACAGTCTATCACTTTAGCTTTTCATGCGCAAGCATGATTGCCAAACGGGTCTCCATCCTTTGGGTGATGGTCGAGGCAAGCCGGTGCGGAGTTCACTTAACACACACACTCGTACCTCTGGCCGAGGATAATACTTCATAAGCAGCGCGCCAGTGGGTAAAAGCCTCTTGCGCATGGCCCTGCTCTTCCAGGACTTCTGCCCATTTGCCATAGGCTTCTGCAAGGTCTGTATAGGCCTGGGTCTCGCGCAGTCTCTCGCTGGCTCGTGAGAACCAGAGGGCGGCCTCGTCAAGGAATGCCTGTTTTTGCTGGCCTTCAGCCTGCTGAGCCTCGGCCTGCGCTACTTTCCCGGCGACAAGGTAGGTCAGGCCACAGAAGTAATTATTGTTGACGCGCTCACTCATTTCCAGCGCGCGCTGGTTATAGCGTTTAGCCTCCTCCAGGCGATCCTGGGCTAAGCGCAGGTCTGCCAGAGCGGAGCAATTGACCATGATCAGCCTGGGATTATTATCGCTGCTTGCAATTGAGAGGGATTCTGTGTAGTGATCGGAAGCAGCATTGTAATCGCTCAGCCTGAAGAGGATTCGCCCCAGCCTGTTATGCATGACGGCTTCATGTTTACGGTCACCGAGACGCTCGTATGCTTCCAGGGCCTGAGTACCGGCCAGGTGCGCGCTCATGAGATCACCGGAGCGGCGATATGCTTCGGACAGCCCGTGATAAATATGAGCAATCTCTCGATCGTCATCAACATGCAAGGCCAGGCGAATGGCTTGCTCATAGTGCTGGATGGCGGCAAGATTCAGGCCCCGCATGCAGTAGGTCGTCCCCAGCGAGTATCTCGCCCGCACACGAGCGAGGGGCAGATGCACTTTGCGTTCGCGAAGCACTTTGATGGCTTTCATCAGGTGATCGGCAGCTTCTTCGTAAAGCGAGAAGTTGATCGCCATCTTACCTAAAGCCAGCAGAGAGAGCGCTAAGCGCTCCCGCTCGTTCAAACTTTGTTCATCCCGTCCCGGTTCTGGAAATATGCTGAAAGGGGACAGGATACGGAAAGCCTCATCCGGGCGTTTCTCCTCGATATAGCCCCAGGCCAGTAAGTAATCGCGTTCCTTTTGTTGCTGTTCATCCTCGACCTGTATCGATTCCAGGACTGGCAGAGTCTTATTACTCTCCCCTTGCTCGATCCAGAGCCAGGCGCTTTTGAGCAATTGCTGAGTATCTTTATCCTGAGCCATAAGTAATGCTCCCCCTTTATGAGAAATATGCAAAAGTATAGCATATTTTATCATAAAGAGATAGCCAGGTGTTTTTGGAATTTAAGTTGAATAGGGCAACAGGGGAGAGCAGAAAGAGCCAGGAAGTACCTACCCCCTTCGATCAAAGAACGGGATATCTTGCTTCCCTGCCACCGCGCCCACGGAGTAGCAGAGGAGACTCCCGTTGTATAACGTATAATCTAAGAGATGCTCGTACACAAGAAAAGCGAAAAATGTACCTTATGCTTCCTCAACAGATGGTCCCGCTGGCTGGTCAGGAGAAGAGGTAGGGGAAGTTTGCCCCTGCTGCTGGCCGGCAGCGTAGATCAAGTCGGCGAGGTCTTTACGAGTGCGCTCAAGAATAGCATGTAACCTGCTGATTTGCTGTGGATTCTGGAAAACTATCCTGGCAGCAATAGCGAACAGGCGCATAACCTCCATCGCTTCAGCTCGCAGGGCCTGCATTTCAGGAGAGAATCGCCTGCCAAACCCATGCCTGCGATGCATCCAGGGGGGCCCGGCAAATTCCTCCTCATCTCTGAGACGGTCTGCCAGCAACTTGCGTCCTGTATCGGTGATGCTATAGACCTTTTTCCCCTCAACATCTTTAGATGTCACAAACCCGCGGTCTTCCAGCATTTGCAGCGTAGGATAGATGGAGCCAGGGCTTGGCGAATAGAAACCACCGGATTGCTGTTCAAGGGCCTTCATCATTTCATACCCATGCATTGGCCGTTCCTGTAACAGCTCGAGCAAAGCAAACTTCAGGTCTCCCCGTCCAAAGAAACGAGGGCCTTCGCCATGCCCAAATGGGCCACGCCCAAAAAGCATCGAAAAGAAGCGGGAGCCTTCCCGCAACCAGGGAGGTGTCCAGTCCTCCTCAGGACCCTCAAAATCATCACCAAAATGTCTACCAAACACCGGCACACTCCTTTCTCTTTCTATCACTACTGTTACGATATATCGCTATTATACTACAAATTATACCAGCCAGTAAGATAGCTGTCTCTCTATGCTTCTGGCTTTAAGCGCACGAGCATCACTCCCAGCCAGAGAACCCAGAGGCCGAAGAGGAGGATAGCCAGTGTTGCCAGCGTGCCCTGACCACCAGTAGGTGCGCTGGCGACGGCGATAGCGCTCGCGCTCAAGAGGATTCCGGCAACAAGAGCTATATAGCCAAAGGCTACCCATATTCCAGGCCAGAGATTGAGTCCGCGGCGCGCAATTGCTATGCCAAAAAAGAGGCATGCCAGCGCGAGCAATCCTATGCCAATCGTATTGGGGATGAATGCCAGAATGCTGGAAATAGTTGAAAAGCCGCCGGGCAGCGCACTACGCGCGCTGAAGGCGCTGCTTGTAAGTGCGAGGTACAGGGTACTTGCGAGTGTGCCGAGGATATACAGGAGAATGCCAGGCACTCCTGACCATGCTCCCAGCACGACGAAGCCTTTTCCGCGCCAGGCCTCAGCAGGGAGATTCTCTGCTTCTTGCGTTTCTTGAATTTCCTCCGCCTGCGTTTCTTGATGCTCTTGCACTTCCTCTTCTTTGCCCGTATCGGCCAGCAGCTCCTGCGCAACAATAATGCGGAAGAGGGTAAATGGCAAGCTGAGCATAGCGGCGAAGGCAAGCATCAGCAAGATGCGATAGCCTACGAATTGAGCAATATGTCCCCCTATCCACACGATATAAGGGACAAGCGAGCCATTGCCTGCCGCGCTCAGTGCACCAGCATATCCTTGCGGGAGCAACACCAGGAATTGATACAAGGGTATGCCAATAAGTAAGAGCAGCGCTCCGGCGATGTAGCAGGCCCCATTCCTCTGTAATCGTGCTAAAAGTGGTGGTTTCATTGTGCTGGCTCGCTTGCTATTTCAGGTTACAGATCGCGCTCTTGAAATTCAAATTCTTCTCGCAGCAAGCTCACAAATATGGGAACATGCCGGTTTAAAGTATCTAACACATCGCGAATCGTCATAGGTGGATTTCGCAAGCCCTCAGCTTGTCTTATCAATATTTCTATCATCTTTGCTGGCTCTAAACGAAATAGAGCCACTAGAAATTTGTCAGGAGATTGAGCCTCAACCTCAAAAGGAGCCAGGAGATTTTCAGGGAAATCTTTGAGATTTTGGGTGACAATGATTTGAGCTTTGCAAGCTACTGCTGCAGCCAATACATGCCGATCTTTCTCATTGTTTGGCATTGAAGCAATCAATGGTTTGTGATGTGTAACAAATGCCTCATTGAAATGCTCACTTATATTTGTTATGAGACGCTGAGCTTTTTCTTCGGGCATACCTCTTTCAACCAGATTACGGCGGACTTCTTCGAGGATTTCATCAGTTAATTTCAGTCTGTACAAATCTGCGCTAGCAGCACGCAAGAGAGTATCTCGAAGGGAAGCAGGGAAAAGGACGCATGCATCAAGTACAGCTATAAGTGGCATATATCCAAATATCTTTCCGCACTACAAAACAACAGAATATTAAGGGTTCATATTCTTAATGATATGTCTGCATACATATGTATTGTAGGCATATCAGTCGTACATTCCCGATTCCTGGCTGATTTGTGCAATTTCGTCCAGAGCTTGCTCTCTCTCCTTATCACGCTGCTCTTTATAACGCATGAGGTCACTGAAGCGAATGCGACGATGCGTTCCAACTGTGATAAAGGGTATCTTACCTTCCTCCAGCAGTTTGATTAAGTATGGCCTTGAGACATTTAGAATATCTGCTGCTTCCTGGGTAGTTAGCTCTTTATGTTCAGGCACGATAAAGATGGCTCTGCCGCGCATCATATGATAGACTACTTGACGAAGTACGTAGAACACTGACTTCGGTAATTCGATTGCTTCCCCACTAGGCCCAATAAGTTTAGGTACCGAGTTGCTATTCTGTAATACCCCCTGGATCTTATTTAAGGCAGGGCGCTCACTTTCCTGAGCTGTGATCGGCTCATGTTCTAATACTGCCATTTTCTATCGATCCTTTTTTAGCTCTCAGACAATTCTTTTCCTCACACTAAGATAGTACCATGTATCCGCAATAAACGCAATAGGCAGCATGTAATTCTAATTTCTTGATTTTTCCCCAAACATTTGCTACGCTTAGCTCATAGAGGGTAGTAATAGTGTACATTGCAGAGGAGAGTTTGCCATGATTGAGACGAGAGAAGCAGCGTCTGATGCGCACGTTGAGCAAGCGGAACGTTATTGGAGTTATGCCAGTGGCACCAGCGATACCCCTCTGTTGGGCCTGACCATCGGCGATCTATTTGATCAAACTGTAGCGAAGTATCCTGATAACATGGCCCTTATTTCGCGGCAACAGCAGGTACGCCTGACCTATCGCGAATTACAGGCCGAGGTGAACCAGTGCGCGAAGGGCCTCATGCGGCTCGGATTCCAGAAGGGACAGCGGGTTGGCATCTGGGCTCCCAATCGCTCCGAGTGGTGTATCACCCAGTTCGCGACCGCCAAAATCGGCGTCATCCTGGTGAATATCAATCCTGCCTACCGCCTTCATGAACTTGAGTACGCACTGAAGCAGTCGGGATGCAGCGGTGTCGTCATCGCGCCCCAATTCAAATCCTCGAACTACACCGAGATGCTCTATACGCTGGCTCCTGAACTCAAAGATTGCGAGCCGGGTAAGCTGCAGGCCGCGAAGCTGCCTGATCTGACCACTGTAATCCGCCTCAGTTCAGAAAAGGTGCCCGGTATGTTTAGCTGGGACGAGGTGATGGAGATGGGGGCAGCCGTGAGCGACGAAGAACTTGGCCAGCGGCAGCGCGATCTGGAATTCGATGATGCGATTAACATCCAGTACACCAGTGGCACGACCGGATTCCCCAAGGGGGCGACCCTCAGCCACCACAATATCCTGAACAATGGCTACTTCGTCGCCCGCCTGCAGAATTTCACCCACAAAGACAAGCTGTGTATCCCCGTGCCGCTGTATCACTGCTTTGGTATGGTTCTGGGCAACCTGGCCTGCGTCACGCACGGAGCCACCATGGTCTATCCCTCGGATGGCTTTGATCCGCTTGCTGTGCTGCAAGCGGTGCAGGAAGAGAAATGCACTGCTCTCTATGGCGTGCCCACCATGTTTATTGCCGAGCTTGAGCATCCCGATTTCTCCAGGTTCGATCTCTCCAGCCTGCGCACAGGAGTCATGGCGGGATCACCCTGCCCGGTTGAGGTCATGAAAAAGGTGATCTCGCTCATGAACATGCGCGAAGTGGAGATATGCTATGGGATGACCGAAACCAGCCCGGTTTCAACGCAAACCCGTATTGATGCGCCTCTTGAGAAGCGAGTCAGTACGGTTGGCCAGGTTCACCCGCATATCGAGATCAAGATCGTTGATCCGGCCACCGGCAAGGTGGTGCCGGTTGGCACACCTGGTGAATTTTGCACGCGCGGCTACTGCATTATGCTGGGCTACTGGAATAATCCAGAGGCAACGGCTGAGGCCATCGACAGTGCTCGCTGGATGCATACCGGTGACCTGGCGACCATGGATAAAGAGGGCTACGTCAATATCGTGGGCCGCATCAAGGACATGATCATTCGTGGCGGCGAGAACGTCTACCCGCGCGAGATCGAAGAGTTCCTCTATACCCATCCCAAGATCAGCGATGTCCAGGTCATCGGCGTACCCGATCCCAAATATGGCGAGGAGATCATGGCCTGGGTCAAGGTCAAGCCGGGCGAGCAGGTCACCGAGGAGGAACTTATAGCCTACTGCAAGGGGCAGATCGCCCACTACAAGGTGCCGCGCTACTTCAAGTTCGTCAACGAGTTCCCCATGACGGTAACCGGCAAGATTCAGAAATTCGTCATGCGCCAGCAATCCATCGAGGAGCTTGGCCTGCAAAGCGCTGCCTCGATCAAGACGGCATAAGGGCGGGCGAATAAGGGGACGGTCAAAGAGGGCTCTTTTTACGCCATCACACCCATCACAAGTATATTACCGGTTACGCCATCGAATACCAGTTGCCCATGATGGAAAACTGGTTGCGGGGTAGGTGTGACTTTCGTTGGTATGGGAGGTCCTCCTTCAACGCGAAAATCGCCATAGACTTCGACATAACAGACGATCAGGCCAGGGTCGCTGACTCCCGTGTCAGCGTTTAAACCTTTGGGGTCATTGGCAACCTGGTTTGTAATGAAGAGAATGCGGGTAATAATGTAGTTGGGAGAGGTCTGGCGAATCCGCAAACCATTAAAGCTGCCAACTGTACTCATATACTGGCGCACATCCTGTTCGGTGAAGGTGGGAATGCTGCACAAATGAGGCTTGATGGCAGGCGCACCTTCACCATGGGCAGGATCTGATGCGATGCTGGGGATATGTTTGGGGTCGCAATGAGCTGTGGAGGTTGAGACTTTGACCGTGGGGATGACAAGCGTTCCAGTCAGATAGAGAGAGGTCTGGCCGGTTGGGCTGGTGTAAGCTGTACCGTTCCTTGATGAGGTCTGAGCAGAAATGCGGGCCCGTAGGCTCAGCACGCCCCAGGTTCCCGCAATGACAATAAGGACTGCAACGAGTCCCAAGACAAGGCTGCCCTTTTTCTTCATAGCTGTCCTCCTGATGTGCGAGCGAAGATGTGAGCAGAGCGAGAAAAATACTACCTCTATGGAGAGACGTATAAACTGAGAAAATGTTCCTCCTGCCTTCGCCAGTTAAAACTGTTAACTTGCAGCGGGCGCATGTGCTATAATATCTGAGTACAGAGGTCGGAATTAATTTCTTGACACGTGCTTATCTCTTAACCAAAACATACAGGCATTTATACGGGTCTCCATTCTTTGGGTGATTTATGAGCTGCCGATAAATCGGCGATGGCCACGATAAATCGGGCCCTACATTTCACCTGGGAGATTGAGAGGCATTTATGCAGATATATTGCTGAGAGGAAAAGGGGACATGGCGGAAACTATTACTGCCGATATGGTTATTCATGATGTAGTGACGAAATACCCGGCGACGGTTAAGGTCTTTCACGGGCATGGGTTGCCCTGCACGGCGTGCGCTGTCGGCTCGCGCGAGAGCATTGCGGGCGGCGCTCGCACCCATCGCTTCAGTCCAGACAAGCTGGAGGTCTTGCTGCAGGACCTGAACGCGGTTATAAATGGGCAGCCTACCTCGGTTGCGCCGAAGAAAGCGCCGGTTGGGCGCGGTGTTCCGCTGCAAATGGCTACAGCCAGCCCAGATCGCAAGATCAAGCAGGTGATCGCGGTCATGAGCGGCAAGGGTGGCGTTGGCAAGTCGCTGGTGACAGGCCTGTTGACCGTTTCATTGAGGCGCCAGGGGCTGCGTGTAGGCATTCTTGATGGCGATATTACCGGCCCCAGCATTGCCCGCATGTTTGGTACCAAAGGTGTGCCGGCCAAGTCGGCCAGCGGCGGGATCGAGCCATTGACAAGCCGGGGCGGAATCAAGATCATGTCTATGAACATGTTCCTTGAGAGCGAAATCGACCCGATCATCTGGCGCGGCCCGATGGTTTCTATGGCGATCAAGCAGTTCTATAGCGATGTTGATTGGGGTGAGCTTGATTACCTGCTGGTTGATCTTCCTCCCGGCACATCAGATGCGCCGATGACGGTGTTGCAATCCCTGCCGGTTGATGGTGTGATCATCGTCTCTTCGCCGCAGTTGCTGGCCACGATGGTGGTGATGAAATGTATCAATATGGTACGCCAGCTCAAGGGGGTTATTGTAGGCGTGGTGGAGAATATGGCCTACTTTGAGACGCCTGATGGTGAGCGTTACGAGATCTTCGGCCCGAGCAATGGCCCCGAGCTGGTCAACATGACCGGCGCGCCTCTACTGGCTCAGTTGCCCATCGACCCACAGCTTACATCGTTATGTGATGCCGGTCGCATCGAGGAGTATCACGCGCAGGCCTACGATGAGCTTGCATCTAATTTTGTCAATACATTGAAGATTAGACGCTAGCGCAGCCATGTCATCCTAAGCGAAGCGAAGGATCTCGCTCGATCGGCAGCGGATGTCTCCCCTTCGTGCCTCAGGGCTTCGGCTCACTCGCTCAACATGACATGGGTGAGGCAGTGGATGTTTCCCCTTCACTATTACCTCTTCCCCGAAGAGGGTGGTTCAGGGCTTCGGCTCACTCGCTCAACATGACATGATAAGCTGGCCCAGCATAGGTGGGCCAGCTTATTTTTTGAATATCATCCCCGCGCGTTTCTTAGGTGCAGGCGCGACCTGGAACTGCATAAACGGGCCGCTATGATTGGATGGCATGTGGCCACGTAAGTGCGTGCCGCATTCCTCGTAGTCCTCGCACTCGATTGTGCCATACTGGTGAAATTGGGCTACAAGGTCGCCCCGGTCGTATGGAATGAGTACATCGAGCGCGACGAACTGCGAGACGAGGTTCTCACTGATGCAGTGCATCAGGTCTTCGATGCCTGTCCCTCGCAATGCTGATACCCTTACTGCAGGCAGTGTCGCGGCCATGCCTGCCAGCTCCAGATGAGTATCAGGATGCAAGAGATCGAGCTTGTTGAGCGCGATGATGGTTGGGCGGCCTGCTGCTCCGATCTCTTCCAGCACCTGCTCAACGGCTTCAACCTGCCGGTTGACCGCCGGGTATGCTGCATTGACCACGTGGACGAGCAAGTCGGCCTCGGCTACCTCTTCAAGGGTGGCGCGGAAAGCTGCAACCAGCGTCGTGGGCAGGCGCTGCACAAAGCCCACGGTATCGGTGAGGAGAAACTCCTGCCCGCCTGCGAGGCGAACACGGCGCGTCATCGGATCCAGCGTGGCGAAAAGCCGATCCTCAGCCAGGCTGCTGGCATCGGCGAGCCGGTTGAGCAGCGTTGATTTGCCTGCATTGGTATAACCAACCAAGGCTACAACGGGCGCCCCAGTATTTTTGCGGCGCTCCCGGTGTAGGTGCCGGTGCGTGCGTACATGCTCCAACTCCTCCAGCAACTGCTCCTTCTGGCGGCGCAGCAAGCGGCGGTCTACCTCGATCTGCTTCTCACCTTCACCGCGCTGCTGCACGCTGCCCTTCTGCCGCGACAGGTGCGACCACTGGCGGGCAAGGCGGGGCAGATCGTACTCGATCTGCGCCAGTTCAACCTGCAAGCGCCCCTCTTTGGTGCGAGCGCGCTGGCCAAAGATGATCAGGATGAGCGCCGTTCTATCCAGTACCTGTACTTCAAGCTCACGTTCCAGCGTGCGGTGCTGCCCAGGCGCTAGCTCGAGGTCGAAGATTACGCCATCGCAGTTATAGTAGCGGGCAAGTTCGGCTATTTCCTGTACCTTCCCTGAGCCTAGCAGTGTGCCGGGGTTAGGACGAGCGATGCGCTGGGTGACACGGTCTACACAGGTCACTCCCGCCGTTGCTGCCAACTGCGCGAGCTCGTCAAGGGACTCCTCCACTGGCCAGTCACTGCCCGGCATGTCTACTCCAACCAGGACGGCGCGCTCAGGGGCGCGAGAAAGTAACCTGCTCGATGCTGTATCTGTTTCTGCTCCCTGTATGTTTTGCTCTGCCATATATTTACTATACCTGGTCGGGATCGATTCCGAGTGCGCGCAGCCTCTCAGCAAGAACTTCAGCTCGTTGAGCTTCTGCTTCTGCCTGGGTGAGCCGCAACTGCCCATGCTGGTTGTAGAGGCGAAGGTAGGGGCCATCCGGCACCAGCCAGCTCTCCAGTTGGGCGCTCCACAGGCGCCCACGCGCCTCTGCCCGCAGCGGCTGGAACCTCCCCTGCTCTCTGTCGAAGTGCCAGCCCAGCAAGCGTCGAGAGGCAGGACGCCAGATCGGCGGGATATTGGGGTCATACGCGAAGTATTCTTCCACCCTCATCCTGGCATACTTCGATGGCTTCTCCTTGAGATCCTTTCTCCAGGTCTCATCCGATGCAATCTCAAACACCACCTGCGGCGGGCCGTTCTTTTCCACACGCCAGCTTCTCACGTGGCGAAAGCTCACTCCTTTGATCACCGCAATATCAGGAGCCAGTGGGTACTCGGTGGGGTTGGATGTGGTGTAGAAATTCAGATTCTCGTAGATGGCGCACCGTTGCCCGTGAAAGAGCCACTGGAGCACTTCCACCAGGTAGTGCACCAGCGCGGCATGGAAGGATGTTTCCCCCATCAGATCCTCCTCGGTGGGGTGGGAGTCGTAGTAGTAGACCACCTCGTCGTCTATATGTTGTGCCATCATGTGCTCCTTTCGTTCACGCTCTGCGGTCGCTTACCCCAATGTCCTCTCCCCCAGTGATTTTCTCTCACCGCTTGCCCCTGTGATGTCACCCTGAACGAAGTGAAGGGTCTCTATGTTCATCGTGGGAGATCCTTCGCTCCGCTCAGGATGACATGGAAGGCGCCTTGCCCTCTTTATAAGAGAGCAAGCAGTGCTGCACTGATGATACCATATATGCAAGGAGCCAACAAGAGATGGCTCCCTTTCTCACGTTCTACGCCCGTTTCAGCAATTCGTCATGCTCGGTTGCATAGGGCATAATGCGGCCCTCCGGCATGAGCAGCAGTGTATCGGCTTGCAGGTAGCGCACGAATTCGACATCGTGCGTTACAGCAATGATCGTGCCGTTGTAGTTGCTCAAGGCCTCGCCGATCACGCCACGCGAGAGCACATCGAGGTGCGTTGTTGGCTCGTCCAGGATCAGCAGGTTTGGGCCATCCAGCACCATTTTCGCCAGCGCGAGGCGCGTTTTCTCGCCGCCGCTCAGCGTTCCCACCTGCTGGAAGACCCTGCCGCCGCCGAATAAAAAGCGGCCCAGTACTGCTCGTACTCGTTTGGGGTCCTCTGGCAGTATCTCAGTAGCCTCGCCCAGCACCGTATTCTCGTAGTCGAGCCCCTCGTTCTCCTGGGCATAGTAGCCTATGCGCACGCGATCGCCCATGGTCACGCTTCCCCCATTGAGAGGCGTCATGCCGAGCAGGGTGCGCAGGAGCGTTGTTTTGCCTGCGCCGTTCACCCCGACGATTACCATGCGCTGCCCGCGCTCAAGCTGGAAGCTGATGTTGCGGAACACCTCTTTGCTACCATAACGCTTGGTAAGATGCTTTGCTTGCAGCACGATGCGCCCGCTCTGCTGGCGCACAGGAAAGTCGATCTTGATGCGCCGGCTGGCCTGTGGGAGCACTGGTTTACTTGCCTCGAGCTGGGCAATGCGCCTGTCTATAGCGATGCGCTGGCTGACGCGAGTGGCGCCAAATCCGCGTAGCTTGTCGGATGTCTTGCGCAGGCGAGCAATCTCGCGCTCCTGCTGTGCCCGCGTGCGCTCTATCTGCGCCAGGGCATCGCCGGAGAGGGTGATGTAGTTCGAGTAGTTGCCCTTGTACTCTTCCAGCTTGTGCGTGAACTCGTTCAGGCGCAGTATTTTAGTAATGCTGTGGTCGAGCAGGTCGATGTCGTGTGAGACGATCAACAGCGCTCCACTATAGTGATCGAGAAACTCCATCAGCCAGCCGGTAGCATCCACATCCAGGAAGTTGGTCGGCTCGTCGAGCAGCAAGAGATCGGGGGCCTGGAAGAGCAAACGGGCCAGGGCAAGTTTCGTCTTCTGCCCGCCGCTCAACGTGGATACCTTTCGTTCTAAGGTGACCCCGCTAAGGTTCAGACCGGCAATCAGTTGTCCGGCACGTGCATCGGCATCGTAGTAACCCATGCCATCGAGCATGTCCTGTACCTGCTCGAGCCGCTTTAACAATAGAGGTAGGCTGCCTTCGTTCGCTGCTTCCGCTATTTCGTTTGTCAGAACTTCATAGGCTGCGATGGCCGTATCAAGACCGGTGCTGCTGAAGATATAATTGCGCACGGTGATGCCTTCTTCCACGGATGCTTCATGCGCCACATCCTGTGACAGGTAGCCGAAGCTGCGTGGGCGTATAACGGAGCCTGTATCAGCATCTTGCTCTCCCGCTATGATTTTAAGTAGCGAGCTTTTGCCGGCGCCATTCACGCCGATCAGTCCTACCTTTTCGCCAGGGGCTACTGTGAACGATACATCATCCAGCACGAGGCGCGGGCCATATGAGAGAGAGACATGATTTACCTGTAACATTGCCGATCCTTTCATTCCTTAAAAATTCCGAACCGCTCACGTTGAGCGAGTGAGCCGAAGCCCTGAGGAACGAAGGGGAAACATCCGTTGCCCATCAACAGAGATCCTTCGCTACGCTCAGGATGACATGATGCGCCTTGCCTGGACTGAATATGACGGCATGTTCCAGCAGGGCGCAGAGATTGGCAGGCACGCCCTCGCGTATGGATGAAGTGTAATGGGGGAACATGGCGTACTGTGCCGCAGGACGATCATCCGCGAGAGCCGATACCTGGCGACACACGCCAAAGAGAAGATTGAGGAAGGAATGTAACGTGATGGATGCAGGAGACTACAAAGAGAAACGCTCGCTGCGCTCTAATATGCTGAGCGAGCGGTTGCATCGATTCGTGCCACTTCCTGCCGCATAAGCCCTGGCGTGGTCGCTTATGCGGCGGCTGGAACCGCTTGTATTATGACCTCGGTCATCGCTAAAAGTTTCATAAGTTCCCGTCCTGAATAATCTGATGAGCTATTTCTTGCTAATGAGATAGTATCATAGAATGAAGGTGCTGTCAAATTTTCATTTCAGAGAGGCAGGCATTTGGAGATAAGGCTTGCCCTGTGAGCAGTGTCCTGACATGCCATGTTGAGCCCATTCCCCTTCGCTTCGCTCAGGGCTTCGGCTCAGGTCAGGGGCAAGCCCTGACCCTACGGGATGACATGAGTGGGTTCATTTGTTAATCTTCATATTCGGTCATGGGGCGCGATCATGAATGTTAACAAATTCATCGGGGGTATGATGGATTGCCTTTGGGCCGATCAATCGGCACTGGGCACGATCAATCGGCCCCTACATCTATCCGGGCATGATTTTGTTCATCCTCATAATCGGGCCCCTACGGATGTTCGGATCGATTATCATAAAATAGAGGCCCTGTGTATGAGCAATAGAAAGACACAATTGACACAAACTGAAGTGCTAGCATTCCTGAACCAGAAATTTGCTGGCAGGGTAGTAAACGTCCAACAGCTCCTTGAGGGTGAAGAATCTCAGGCCTTTTCATTTGAGTGTGAAGGTTCTCTTGCAGGGAAGAAAAGCACCGATCATTCTGGTGAAGAATCGCAGGCCTTCTCCTTCGAGTGTGAAGGGGCAAGTTATGTCTTTCGCACCAATAGATCGGCCAGGGGTTTTCAAAAAGATTCCTATGCATACAGCCATTTTTGCTCAGTGAAAGTCCCTATTCCAAGGGTGATCGAGATCGGTCAAATTGACGAGCAGCATGCCTATTGTATTAGCGAGAAAATGCCAGGCTTTACACTTCAGGACGCGGATAGCAAGACTCTGAAGGGCCTGCTCCAGCCTGTTAGCGAGACCTGGCTTGCCATAAGCGATACGGATATTTCATCTACCAGCGGTTTTGGAGATATTGATGTAACCGGGCAGGGCAGATACAGCTCCTGGCGGGAATACCTCCTATCAATCCTGGATTCCAGCTATTATGATTGGGATAGCGTCTTCCGGCACGTTGATAAAGGGCTTGTCAACGATCTCATGGCAGCCTTTATTGCTCTTATCCAGCATTGCCCTGAAGAGCGGCGCCTCGTGCATGGAGATTTTGGCTCAAATAATGTGCTGACCTACGGCTATAATATTACTGCTGTGCTTGATTGGGATAACGCAAAGTACGGCGACCCGCTATTTGATGTGGCGAATGCATATTTCTGGAGAACATGGCTTGAGTGCATGGACTTGCAGGCGGATTATTATGAAGTCCATCTATCGACACTGCCTCATTACCATGAGCGTATATTGTGCTACCAGCTTCGTATTGGACTCGACGAGATATATGATAATGCCATCCACCAGGATAGCAGGACAACAGCCTGGGTTGCCAGGCGATGTACGGAGATCTTGAAGGATTGAGAAAAAGTAACCTTTTTGCCATTATTGACCACTACATTGTAGACTTTCTACAAAGAGAGACAAGGTTGACTGAACGTGACAATGCCTCAATCACCAGAGCCGTCCAGACATGTCATGTTGAGCGAAGCGAAACATCCGCTGCCCATCGACGGAGATCCTTCGCTTCGCTCAGGATGACATGATGCGATTGTTCACATTGTCAAGGCCTTTCGTCATTTTTGAACCTTGCCAAAGAGATAAGCATAACCATGAAGGAGAAAAGTGACGCGGAACTGGTAGCTCTAGCGCGCGAGGGTAATAAAGAGGCGTTTGGCTATCTGGTTGAGCGCTACCAGGCGATGGTTGAGCGTATCGCGCAGGGTATGGTAGGCAGTGTCTTTATTGCCCAGGAACTGGCGCAAGAAGCCATACTGCAAGGGTATCTCTCGCTCGATCACCTGCGAGACGATGCTCGTTTCGCGAGCTGGCTCTACGGTATCGCGCTGAACGTGTGCAGGAGCTATTTGCGCGCTCAGAAGGCAGATCTTTTCTCCCTGGAAGCCCTCATAGGCGGTATGAGCGTTGATGCAGCATCTTTTTATGATGCGCTGCTCGATCCCTCGATCATTGTAGAGGAACGAGAGCTGTACCGCGCCATCTTGCAGGCGGTACAGGCCTTGCCTCCTGGCGAGCGGCAAGCAACGCTACTGTTCTACTACGCGCAATTGCGCATCAATGAGATTGCAGCCATGCTGGGCATCTCGGTGGTGGCCGTCAAAGGGCGCTTGCACAAAGCGCGCAAGCAACTCAGGGAGCAGTTGCTGGCATCTTATCAATGGACAGGTGAAGAACAGATTTCTCAAAGGAGCAGAACAATGGTCAAAGTTTCTGTGATCGATGTTGTTACGGTGATGAAAAAAGAGGATATGCGACCCATGCACTCGGTGCTGGTGTTGCTGGACGAGGCCAGTCGCCGGGCAATGGGCATCTGGATTGGAGAGCCTGAGGCGTTCGCGATAGATCGAGGATTGCGCAAGGCCGTCCTGCCCAGGCCGATAACGGTGAATTTCATAGCAAGTATCTTGCAGGCGGTGGGAGCCACGCTCGAAGAGGTGCGCATAGAGATGCTCAAGGACGATATCTTCTACGCTGTTGCCAGGATACGCAGCGGCGAGATAATGCACGAAATCGATGCTCGCCCCAGCGATGCAATTGCCCTGGCAGTAGTGACCGGGGCACCTGTGTTTGTTGCTGATGATATTTTAGAGAATTGCGCTATCGTTTTGCCCGAGGGGAAGACACTGCGCCGGATAAGCGAGGAGGCTCCGGTAGGGCAGGTAGTGAGTTTGCCACCAGGCCAGCAGCCAGTGGGAACCAGGCTCGTTTCGGAGGAGGCATGGGAGGAATGGCCAAAAGGTGAATACAAGAAGAATTTCCAGAAAGTACTCGATATACTTATGAAATAGTTCTGTACTGGATGATGTTTGCCGATGATGAAGATTAACGACCAGAATCGGCATTGTTTGTCATGCCGAGCGCGTGAGCCGAAGCCCTGAACGCAGTGAAGGGGAAGCATCCGCTGCCCGCCGAAGAGAGATCCTTCGCTTCGCTCAGGATGACAATTTCTGGCTCTGTGGTATAGTATTGTTATTCGACGCTAACCGATGATGTAAGAGCGCGTTCAAATTCCAGAATCGCGGGAATAACGATATGAATGATTACAGAGCCTTTGCCACCGCCTGCATTGAGGTGTTGCAGGGCTGGTACAACTGGGACACGGGCTTGTGGAATACCACAGGCTGGTGGAACTCCGCCAATGCGCTGGAAGCAGTCATAGATTATGCATCCCTCAACCAGACCGATCAGTACAATGCCGTTATTGCAAATACATTTGATAAGAACAGGGGCAGTAATTTCCAGCGGGTCTACAACGATGATGAGGGCTGGTGGGGGCTTACATGGCTAAAGGCCTATGATCTTACCGGCGAGAAACTCTATCTGGCAATGGCGATATCCCTCTTCAATGATATGCAGAAGTCATGGGATGAGAGAACCTGCGGTGGTGGAGTGTGGTGGAAGAAAACCAGGGAATACAAGAATGCGATCACCAATGAGCTGTTTCTGGCGCTGGCTGCGCGTCTCTATCTACGCCTGGGGCAGCAGGCTTACCTGGACTGGGTCAATAAAGAGGCGCAATGGCTCCTGGGTAGCGGCATGATCAACAGCCGCTATTTAGTCAACGATGGCCTGAACAATGCTTGCCAGAATAACAACGGCACCACCTGGACGTACAACCAGGGCGCGATTTTGGGAGCGCTGGTAGATACAGCCAGGTGCGCAGGAAATGGTAGCCTTGCTGGCAGGCCTGCCCAGAGCTATCTTGAGCTGGCGCAGAACATTGCCAACGCGGCTATCTCAACGCTTGTTGACAACAATGGCATTCTCACCGAACCCTGTGAAGTACGCGGCAACTGTAATCAGGACCAGACGCAATTCAAGGGCATCTTTATGCGCAATCTCGCCTATCTCTACCAGGCCCTTGCAGGCGGTGCCCTGCCATCTGCCTCCTACGAGGATTACCGGCAGTTTATTATCGCCAATGCCGATTCTATCTGGGCAAAGGATCGCACCGGTGATAACGAGTTCGGACTGCACTGGGCCGGGCCTGTCGATGCTACCGATGCGTCAAGGCAAAGCTCGGCGCTGGATGCCTTTAATGCTGCTACACCATTTAGTGTTGCAGGGTAATTCTTTTAATGAACCAGTAGCACAGAATCTTCGCTCACTGTAATCTGTTCTATTACTGGCTCTGCCTGGGGAGCCAAATGGTGGTCTACCGGCCGCATTCTTTGCGCTGGCCGGTAAAGCTCCACCTGGATACCATCCAGGAAGCGCCCATTGATGAAGGCCTCTACTGTATGGATGCTCTCAATGGCGGCAGCGGTTCGCGCTCGCAGGAGCAGCAGGGCATCAACTTCTTCTCCGGCGTCGAGCCAGACTGCTTCGCCAGGGCGCACTACGCCTCCCTTGACGATCAGGCGTGCCGCAACCCCTTCAGCCTGATTGCCTCCGATCTCAAGCGCAACCGGCATACGCTCTCGTTCGGGGTTGCCCAGCCGGAATGGCATTTGCCACATGCTTCTCTCAGCCTCAGACTCAATGACATGCAGGTTGCAGCCGGCCATCAGTGGTTGGGGCAGCGTCTCGAGATAGATGTTTGCCCGCAAACAGCGATGTCCGCCCTTCTGCGGCGTCCATTGCATGGTCACTTCCTCAACATGATTGGGATCGGCTGGCAGGGAGAATGGGCCAACCACGGGAAGCTCCTCCCAGGCAACGCCCATGCCGAATTGCGCCACCTTTGTTTCGATACGGGTCACAGTAACTGGTGAGGATTCAGAATTCCTCAAATAGAGGGTGATCGTTGTAGGAACGCCGACCTGCGGCGGATTAGGAGTAACACTGATACCACGACACGCATACCGGTGCATACGTGCGCGATCGTTGATCAAATGGTTGAGTTGAATAGCCTCCATTTCGGTTTCCTCCTGCTTATGCTGGTAAGTAATGACTACAATATAATGGACACAGGCAAATTTCCCTCTACAAGCATACACAAGAAAGGCTCTAGAAGCAAGGGAAAAAATGATAGTATGAACCATAATGACCATGTGTACCTCTTGCAAAAAGGCATACTCGCGCCGGGCGGCGTATGGGCTGATTTTGGCTCAGGCACCGGAGCGTTCACGCTGGCCCTTGCCGATTTGATCGGGCCAACGGGAATTATCTATTCTATAGACAAAGATCGTGGCTCGCTGCGGGAGCAAGAGAGGGCGATGAAAGCGCGCTTTCCGGGCGTCACCGTACACTATATCGTCGCCGATTTCACCAACCGGCTCGATCTCCCACCGCTCGATGGCATTGTCATGGCTAACGCTCTCCATTTCCTGCGCAAGAAAGATACCATGCTGCAATTGATACGCGGCTACCTGAGGCCCGGCGGGCGGCTGATCATCGTGGAGTACAACACCGATCGCGGCAATATGTGGGTGCCCTATCCATTTTCATACAGCACGTGGGAGGACATGGCCCGGCAGAATGGCTTCTCCGGCACGCAACTACTGGCAACGGTGCCGAGTCGCTTTCTGGGAGGGATGTACTCGGCGGTGAGCAAGGTGGACGGGCGGCCATAAAGGATGCTGCTGGCGAATGCGATGGGGAGGCGAATCGGCGCCCGAAGCACCCAGGGCGGGGACAAGACAAGACAAGGGGACAAGCACCCAGGGCGGGGACAAGCCGCCGCCCCTACTATGGTACGGCTGCGCAGGGTGAGGCGTGTATAGCCCTGCCAGGGCATTCCATTCCCGATGTCATTCGCCAACAAAGTCCTTTATGGTCGCCCGCCTGGCATAGGTGGATTGCCGTCCTGGTTGTTACAAATCATAATCGGCACTTTAGTGATATCAAGTAGGGGAAGTGTGATAGGTTGCTATTGATAGTATAGAGGATGGGTCTAAATGTGAGAGGCCGTACGAAAAGCCTTCTGAAGCTGACTGGCATGGATGAGTTACTGTGACCTGACAAGCCCTTCCAGAAAGAAATGATTGCTGCGTTCGTCCATATGAGCCTTGGCATCCAGTGCAGATGGCTCCAGAAGTCGATGAAATCTCAACAAAGTGAAACGCCTTCTCTGGCCTTTTCGTACAGCCTCTGAGGAGAGGGTGCTTTCTCTAAGAGCTGTGTTGCCCTGGTTAGAATAGGAAGCGCTTGAGTTTCGGTACGTTTTTGATCATATGAACGAGGGCTTATCCGAATTAAATTAGCTTGGTTGCCTATCAAACTTTCACACTTCTACTCAATAAGTGTCGATCACTCTTTTTCATTATCATTGATTTTGGGGACTACATTGTTCCATGCATCTTCGATCATTTGAAGTGTTACATATTGGAACCTCGAAAAATCTTGCTCTTTCAGATTACTCATACTAGCAAGCATTAAAGCGTCGAAGATTTCTTTCTTTTGTCCCAAGTTTAATATACGGCCCGTAGTAAGCTTCAAATAAGCATTGACTATTTTTTCCCATACTGCCACTTCTCTATCTGGATGCATATCCCTGCGAAAATCATTAATTGTTTCGCTTAGCGGATAAGGAAAAACTTCATTAATGATATTATGTATGATCTCAATTCTTACTAACAGATCATCAGGAAGGGTAGCATGCCGAATAGGAACGTCCGTAATGATCTTGTTGGCTGGAATTTTTTTGATTGGGCTCCTTTCTATCATTTCCCGATATGCAACTACTCTCATAAAATTTTCAAAAATATCGGGACGTACAACCTCAATTATTGCTATGGCAATTTCTACCATCTTGAGTTGCGATGTATCTGCTGCTATTACGTCTGCTAAGGGAGGGCTATAAGACATAACTTCTTTGCGACTAATATCATGCCATATTGGAATAATTCTCTTTCTTTTCCCTGCCATCGCCTTTGTAACTAAGCCTCGTAGCTCATATTCAGGCCACCTTTTTTTAACAAATGCCTTGCTAATTACTACAACTCCATATTTAGAATTAGCTAAGCCTTTATCAATAGAGCGCGATAGACTGTCTCCTAATTTTAGAGTAAATTCGTCATACCATACCCTAACTCCAAGGTCATTTAATAATTGCGCTAAAGGTTTCACGAACTTCTCTTTGTCTTCTGACGCATGGGAAATAAAAACGTCCCATTTGGTTCTACGGGCCATAATCTAATCTCTCCTTGTGAAATAGGACTCATATATTCATGTCCAGTTCGACTTGTAGAACTTCACTTTATTGCTGTATCCTCAATGCCTGTTTGATAGCGAGTGAGGTAATAGCTGATCTGCTCGTCCGCGCTTTTGAGAACGTCTAATACTTCGTAGTAATGTAGCTCTTGCCATAACTGGGGAGCAATCTGCAGGATTCCCTCTTCAGGGAAATACTGCATGAAATGTTTGATGAGGAAACGATCAAGAGGATAAGTAACGATAAGCCTTTTAAGAGCATTATCATTGGGCTTCATTGGATCTACGAGGGGAGAAGAAACTCGCTCTAATGGCTGGCCAGCGTCCATTTGTTGTATATAGTAATCCCTAAATTCTTTGACCAAATCATCTATCTTCACTTTGCCTTCGCGATCAACAAGCTTGAAAAAGGCTTTGATCATCACTGGCTTATATGATTTTGTCAGATTACGGCTCCTGGCAAAGTCAAGAAACTCTTGCTTCCATTCAGCACTCGATGCCGGAATGCTTTCCAGGCCAAGGCTTTCCCTGATCCGTCCAATGCGGTCGCGTCTAAAGTAATAAATTGTGCGTTCACCCAATGATTGAGAAACATCAGGCCGCAGCTTCTCATGCTCAATCCACCGGCGAATAGTTGTTGGATCAACGCGCAGAGCATAACTTAATGCGTTCAGGGAAACTAGGTCTTCTTCGGGCTTGAGGTCTATTGTTTGTTCTCCCGTTCCTCTATTAGAAGCTGCTGAGGAAGAGCTTACTTCATAATTCTGGCGTGCTTCGCTAACTCTATGAGCGAGAATCCCTTTTATAGCCTCGAATGCCATGAAATAATCTGGATCAATATCAATCCTTTCAGAGTTTTTTGGGGAGGCTCGTAATCCCAGGTTATGCTCCACCATGACCGATACGATCTGATCGCCATCCAATGTGAGCACACGAGGGATAGAAGTCGAGGCTTTTTCCAAAGCGCCACGAGCATAATTTGCGGTTGTCATGAACAGGCCCTGTGAGAAGCGTCCTGACAAGGCCCCTATGAATTTCTCGATATCTGGACGCCGTACATTATTTCGATATCGCTTGACCTGTATTCCTGTTGGGATACGAAACCTGCCAGCTATCAGGTCTCCCTGAGCATCAATACCACCATCACCGATGTAACGTGTGACAGCTATTGCCTCAAGTCCAACGTAGACTAGAAAGTCGCCAGCGAAGAACTCGAAGCTGCGTGCTGACATGGCAAGGAGCTGCTTTTTTAGTTCCCGTTTGATATCTGGATTGGTAGGCGGAGAGGAAGTATAAAGGGACATATCTTTCTTTTCTCTTTTATTACTTGGTGGTAGTTATTTGCCAGCCGGGCGATTTAACTTTGACTTATCCTTATGCTCTAGATAGAAGGCAGAAATATCTACTCCTTCCCTTTTAAATCGTCTCCATTCTGCCGTAACCTGCCTGGCCAGTTTTTTATTCACTGCCATATCAGGGTGCTGAAACACCACTGGCCCATGGGCGTTATAAACTACATTTGCTGCTGCGCCCAGCCCAAAGAGAAGTCTGCTTATCAGGTTGATCTCTATATGAAATCTGTTCTGTTCTCGTGGATCTTCTAACCCAACAGGCTGAATGGTAAGCCCTTCACAGAGGCAACCGGAATATTTAGTACTGTAATGGTATGCACGATGTAGAGGCCGTGTTTTCTTTTGCTTGTGTGCATTGTTACTAGTACTGTCGTTAGGTGCCATACTCATAAATAGGCTCGTATCTTATCACCACACATATTTGGATCGGCTGTACTTCCTGAGAATTTGTACACTCATGATATCTGTGTTGATGAGTAGTGTCAAGGCATTGGGGTACTAAAAATAAGGGAAATTGGGCAGAGAGGGCGGCGCAAGTGCCCCGATCGCCTTTCACAACCGCTCCCGCCCCTACAGGCGACGATCCAGTTCCTCATTCCCTCTTTATGATCGGAAAAAGTTCAACAGGCTACGAAGGCAGGCGATAGATGCGGATGGTGCCGCCGCCGGTTTTGAGTTTGAGCGGGGGGCGCGGCGCGCTGCCTGCTTCGTTGGTGCCGAATTCGTTGTGGATAGAGCCGCCACCGGTCTTTGCATCCAGGCTAAATGCGGTGCCAGCAGGTAAGCCGATGGTAATCGAGCCGCCGCCGGTCTGGAAGGTGTAGCTGCCGAAGGCGTCGAGCGAGCCATCAAATGTTATCGAGCCGCCGCTCGTTCTTACAGACGAATCTCCGCTTAAGGCGGCATGGCTGATTTCGATGCGGCCGCCGCCGGTCTTTGCAGTAAGCTGGCCGTGCAGGTTTCCCAGGATAATGCTCGACCCGCCGGTACTCAGATCAAGCTGACCCTGGAGGTTGTTGGCTTCGATGCGCCCACCGCCTGTTTTCATGGCGATCCTGCCCTGGAGGTTGCCGGCCTCGATGCGGCCGCCGCCAGTCTGCATCATGATCTGGCCTTGCAGATCGTGCGCCTGCACACTACCACCGCCGGTACGCACGCGAATCGCGCCGCTAGTGCCCTCAACCGCGACTCGTCCCCCTCCATTCTGGAGTTGGATATCGCAACTGGATGGCACGGTGATCTCAAAATCGACCGTGCGCAGGCCAAACTGGAGGATGCTCCAGTCCATGTGGCTTGAGATATCAAGCGTGTCACCGTACTGGTTGTAGTAGATCTACATGCGCTCGGCATCGATGCCAAAGCCGCTGGCGCGTTTGATCGCGGTCACGCTCACTATGCCCTCTTCTCCCCGGCGAATAGCGACGGTTCCGGCTCCATTGTTGATCACCAATCGCGCGTGTTCCATGATCTGGAAGGTGCGCGTGGGCATGGGGATAGTTACGACCCGCCAGTTGGTAGCCAGTGCCGCCAGCCCGGCTATGATCAGCACAATCACCACCACCCAGGTGAGCCAGCTTAGAATCACGCCGAAGAAGCTTCCAGCGATAAAAGCCGCGCATAGCAGCATGATCACTGCCAGAAGGCCGCCCATACTTTTCTGGTTTTTTGGTTCTGGTCGCAGCTTCTCGCCCTCGGCTGACCAGAAATCGCGTTCGTTCAGACCGGTATAGCCTTCTTCATAGGTGCGGGGTATATATTCTGGCGATGGTGGTTGTTCGCGTGGGTCGACATTGATCTGGCGCTCATAGGACGGCGCAGGCGGCGCCTGCGGTGTGTAGGAGGTATGGTCAAATTCTTGCTGGTTTTGCATGTTCACTTCCTCGGTGTGTGATAATAATGCCATCGATGGGAAAATGCCACCATATATACGGAGAAAGTATAGCAGAAGTTGTTCTGGGCATTTTTAGGGGCGAGGGGAATATGTTCATATACGAGGAGCGCGAGGGCAAGCACAAGGCCCCCACACCACGCCGCTCCACACGTTTGATATGCAGGACGACAACGACGCTGCCGCGTCTACTGTTCTCCGAACAGTCAGTCGTCCTGCAAGGTAGCCTTGCCCCTAATGAATTTTGCCACCCGAAACAGGGAATGAGTGGACCCGCGAGCAGGACAGGCACAAGGCACTGTCCCTACAGGAATTACCCCGCTCGGTTGTCAAAGTTCATCAGGGACGATCCGGTTCTGTGATGACCGGTTCTGGCTGTTAAAATTCATCATGTGTAAGCTCTATGCGGCGATGTGGTAAGCTACAAGGGTACGATATGTTTTTTGCGGGCTGATGTCAATGTGAGTGCGGCAAAGGATCTGCAGAGCCGTTAGAAGGAGGCTGAATCATGGGCGAAAAGATTGGTTTCATTGGCCTAGGAAACATGGGCCAACCTATGGCTCGCAATCTCTTGAAGGCTGGCTTTGAGCTTCGTGTCTATAACAGGAACCCGAGGAGGGCGGAACCTCTGGTTGCAGAGGGAGCGCAGCAGGTTTTCCATCCAGGTGAAGTTGTGGAGCCGGGTGGGATCGTGGTGACAATGGTTGCCAATGATGGCGCCTTAGAGCAGGTTACCCTGGGACAGGACGGGTTTTTAGCACGATTGGGTTCAAATGGCATTCACCTGTCAATGAGTACAGTGGCACCTGCTACAGCGCGAAAACTGGCTGACCTGCATGCAAAGCATGGGAGTATGTATGTAGCAGCGCCGGTCTTTGGCAGGCCAGAAGCAGCGGCAGCCCAGCAATTATGGATCTGTGTCTCCGGGGCGCAAGCGGCTAAGGAACGTGTCCATCCTGTGTTGCAGGCGTTAGGGCAAGGTATTTTTGACTTTGGTGAAGAGCCAGGAGCAGCCAACGTGGTGAAGCTGACCGGCAATTTTCTGATTGCAGCCGCGATGGAAGCGATGGCCGAAGCGTTGACGCTTGCTGAAAAGAATGGTCTTGACCGTTCTCGGGTGATAGAGATGTTTGGGCAGACGAATTTCGCGTGTCCCATTTATCAAAATTATGGGAGAGCCATCGCGCACAAACAGTATACTCCGGCAGGTTTCTACCTGTCGCTGGGTTTAAAGGATGTGGGTCTCGTGTTACAAACAGCAAACGAGGTGCAGATGCCGATGCCAGTTGCAAGTCTTTTGCATGATCGTTTCCTGACCTCTGTAGCGAAGGGGCGTGGAGATCTGGATTGGTCAGGGCTGGCGCTAGATGTTTCAGAGGATGCAGGAATACAATAGGAAAGAGGGTCAGAAAGGGTTATGTCTGAGGAGAATACTGTTCGCTCTATGTTCACATCTGAGGATGTTTCCCGATTGCCGTTACGGGAGCGTGTTGGCCTGAATATCCAGGGGACGGATGTTGCGACTGTGATCGGGAGGATACGCGAGGCAGAGCAGGCGGGTATCCGGCAGGTGTGGATGACGCAGTCGGCGGGTATGGTGGATACGCTGACGCTTTTTGCTGCTGCGGCTGTGCAAACGACGCATATCCGGTTAGGAACGTCGATAGTGCCGGTGTATCCGCGTCATCCGCTGGTGATGGCGCAGCAGGCAGCGGCCATCGATGGTGTAGCGCCGGGGCGCTTGCGGCTGGGCGTGGGCACGAGTCACCGGCATGTGATAGAGAACATGTACGGCCTGGCGATGCCATCTCCACTGGCGTATTTGCGTGAATATGTCGAGGTGATGCGCCATGTGTTGTGGGAGGGGCGTGTGGATCACCGAGGAACATTTTTTAGGGCAGCGGCCTCTCTTCCGCGCCCGGCTCGGATTCCCCTGCTCATCGCGGCGCTGGGCGAGAGGGCATTTCACATGGCCGGTGAAATTGCTGATGGGGCGATTTCGTGGGTGTGCCCGGTTCCCTATCTACTCGATAAAGCTTTGCCTGCTCTACGGGCGGGCGGGCAGGCGCAACATCGCCCTGTTCCGCCGCTTGTCGCCCATATCCCGGTGGCGATGAGTACTGATGAGGCGGCTGTCGAGGCAGCGGGAACCAGGCGTATCGCGTCCTATACGAGGTCGCCATTTTATGCTCACATGTTTGCGGCGGCAGGTTTTCCTATTAGCGCGGATGGAAGTGGCGTGCCGGAGCTCGTCAAAGCGCTGGTGGTGGCCGGAGACCAGGCGCAGGTGGAAAGGCGCCTGCGTGAGTTGCTGGCGAGCGGTCTGGACGAATTGCTGCTGATGCTGGTGCCGGTGGCGGATGAGGCACGCGAACGAGAGGAATTGTTGCAGGTGGTTGGGGGGCTGTAGTGACGAGAAATGGATGGGCGACCACAAGGGCCCACCCTGCATCCGCTCGACCCCGCTCGCCCCTACGATATACGCCGTATGGTTGCTGGTGTGCATGGTGGTGGCATGCGGTGTGCGAGACAAGAAGGGAGGGCAAGCACAAGGCCCCCACGCCGCATCCGCACCACCCCTTGCCCCTACAGATACGATCCGATTCCTAACGGATTCGGGCAGGTGATGGCAAGATTAGTGCTGAGAAGAACATGAAGGAGGTCATGAAGATGGATAACCACTTCGAGGATGAGGAATTTGAGGATGAAGAAGAGCTTGAGGATGAGGAAGAAGAGTTTGAGGATGAGGAGTTTGGGGATGAGGATGAAGATGAGGAGCGTGAGGAGCGCATCCGGAATGAGATCATTGTAGATTCTTATGGGCCCGAGGAGCAGGCGCTGGGCTGGCATGCCTACCTTTCCTGGAAGCTGCAATTTCCATTCAAGGCCCGCTGTGTTGTGCGGCGAGAAATCTCGCCGTTGGAACCAGGCGAGGAGGTCGAGGTCGTGGGCATTGCTTCTGAGGAGGAAAGTATGCACGAGATGTTTGTGCTGATCCCCTGGAAAAGCCGCCGGCTTGCCGTTCCGTTGATGCAACTGGAAGGAGTGCAGGTGGATGAGGAGACCCGGCAGGCTATTGAAGACTGGCACTACTGGGTGAATCAAGGATACGAGTTGTAGGCTGATACCGCTTTACAGGGGTAGGTTGTTTGGGGTGAGCGAGGAGTGAGGAAGCGCGAGGGCAAGCACAAGGCCCCCACGCCACCTCTCTGCTACTCCTTGCCCCTACAGGGACGATCCAGATCCTGATTCCCCCATGTGATCGGAAAAGCTCATCAGGTACGATCCGATTCCCTGACGGATTCAGGCAGGAAAGGCACGGGCTGGTTTGCCGCTTAAGGACGGGCTGAAAAGAATAGATGAGTGAAGAACATAGAGGCCCGTGGAACAAGTTTTGTAGAAGGAAGGACGCTATGCAAACAGCAGTGCCCGTTTTGCGTGAAGATGCAGCGCGTGATGTAACTCTTGCCGCTCATACGCAGGCGGTTGAACACGCGATCCAGGTCATGCATACCCATCTTGATGAAGCGCTGACGCTCGAAGATCTGGCCGGGGTGGCCTGTCTCAGCCCTTTTCATTTTGCTCGCGTCTTTCGTCATCTGACGGGCACTCCACCCGGCGAATTTCTTTCTGCCCTGCGCTTTCAGGCGGCCCGGCATTTGCTTTTGACGACTTCGCTCAGTGTGACCGATATTTGCTTCGAGGTGGGCTATAGCAGCCCTGGCTCTTTCACCAGCCGTTTCACGCAACTCGTTGGCCTGTCTCCACGCCTGTTGCGCCAACGCGCTCAAGCATTCGAGCCGCCTCCGATAGACTATGCCGAGCCATACTTTATGCTGCCCTCTTGCATTGCGAAGAAACACACTCTGCTGGGGCGGATCAGTGCTCCCGAGACCTTCTGGGGCACGATCTATGTGGGCCTGTTCACGAGTCCCATTCCCCAGGGAAGGCCGGTACACTGCACCAAACTTAGCTCGCCAGGTTGGTATCTGCTCAATGGTGTTGCTGATGGCATATACTACCTGCGGGCTGCCGCGTTTCCCGTCGCCGCAGACCTGCAATCGTCTCTGCTGCCTGACAAGAAGCTGCTGGTTGGCAATAATGCTAATCCACTTGTCGTACACAATGGTCATGTTTCGGGCGATCCCGATCTCGTCCTGCACTCGCCGCGCCTGACCGACCCACCTCTGGTGATGGGATTGCCCTTGCTGTAAAAAAGAGCAAGATAGAAGAAGATTTTTGGGTCGCATTCAGGTATACTGACAGCAATGCACCTGAAGAATTTTTCCGAGCGAATCGGGTTCTGGAATGGAGAGGTGCGAGGGAGGAGCGCGAGGACAAGCGAGGGCGGCGCAAGCGCCCCCACCGCCCTGCACAACCGCTCCCGCCCCTACGGGTAAAAATCATCAGGGTTGCAGAAGTTCTTTGAAGTTGTTTCAGGAAGGAGATTTGCTTATGTCATCTCATTTGGGGCTTTTGATGCTGCTGGTCAAGGATGTACCAAGCTGTAGAGCGTTCTACACGGAATACCTGGGTTTTGAAGTGGTATCCGAGTTTTCCTCGAATGAATTTGTGATGCTGCGCTCTCGCAGCGGCGGGACAAATCTTGCCTTGCAATACGCCACGACTGAGGCCTATGGCGTGCCCCTGGCGCATGGGGGCATCATTCCGGGTTTTGAAGTCGACGATGCCGACGCGCTCTACCAACAGTGGAAAGCGAAGTCCGTTGAGCTTGTTGGCGATGTCATCGATATAGGGGCCGGGCATAGCTTCACTGCCAGAGACCCCGAGGGTCACTACATCCAGGTCTATCACCTGTACCCGCAGGTTCGCGAGATGCAGAAGCAGATGGGGATGAGGGGTTAGCTAGAAGAAGCATAAGAGGTGGCCGGTGGGAGTGTTCCCACCGGGCAGGGGGTACAAGCGATGAATAATGCGGGATTGTCCAGGGCACGGCTCGCTCGCATGCATGATGTCATGGCTGGTTATGTCGAGCGCGGCGAGGTGCCGGGTCTCGTTATGCTGGTTAGCAGGCACGGCGAGGTGCATGTCGATGCACTCGGGACGCAGGCGATTGGCGACAGCACCCCAATGCGGCGCGACACCATCTTCCGCATCTCCTCAATGACTAAGCCGATCACGGCCGTGGCGACGATGATGCTGGTAGAAGAATGCAAGCTGCGGCTAGATGATCCGGTGGATCACTGGCTTCCCGAACTGGCTGGGCGCAAGGTATTGAGGCGACTTGATGGGCCGCTTGACGCCACAGTGCCTGCGAACCGGCCGATCACAGTGCGTGATCTGCTGACCTTCCGCATGGGCTTCGGGCAGATGCTGGCGCCGCCGGAGGCTTACCCGATCCTGAAGGAAGCGCAGGCGCAGCAGATTGGCATGGGGCCGCCAAGCCCGTCGACAATGCCTGCGCCCAATGAGTGGCTGCGCCGCCTGGGGCGGCTTCCGCTCATGCACCAGCCGGGTGAGAAGTGGATGTACAATACGGGAGCCGACGTGCTGGGCGTGCTGATTGCACGCGCTTCGAATCAAGAGTTTCCGGCGTTCTTGCGCGAACGCATCTTCGAGCCGCTCGGGATGAAGGATAGCGGGTTCAGCGTGCCGGCGGCATCGCTCGATCGGCTGGCGACCAGCTACTGGACTAATCCCGCAAACGGGGAACTTGCCGTCTATGACGAGGCCAAGGGCGGCCAATGGAGCCGAGAGCCTGCTTTTCCATCGGGAGCCGCGGGACTGGTTTCGATCATTGACGACTACCTGGCTTTCGGTCAGATGATGCTTTCCCAGGGCAAACACGGCGGCGAACGCCTCCTGTCGAGGCTTTCAGTCGAGACGATGACAACCGACCAGTTGACGGCCGAGCAGAAGGCAGTATCCGGCCTGGTTCCTGGATTTTTTGACAACCACGGCTGGGGATTCGGCATGTCTATAGTCACCAGGCGCGACGGCATCGCGGCAGTGCCCGGCCGGTACGGCTGGGATGGCGGCCTAGGCACCTCCTGGTATTCAGATCCCAGAGAGGATATGATCACCATCCTGATGACCCAGCGGGCATGGGCTTCTCCTAATCCCCCGGACATCTGCCGCGATTTCTGGACTCTGGCCTACCAGGCGATAGATGATTAAGGAGGTTTTTATGGGAAAAGTGATTGTAGGCACGACCATGTCGCTGGATGGGTTTATTAATGACCGGAATGGCAGCGTGAACCGGCTGTATCCCGATCTTGAAGCATTACGAGAAACAGAGTGGCTTCAAGAAGAAATACGAACGACAGGCGCAGTGGTGATGGGCAGGCGAGCCTACGATATGGCAGAGGGGGACTTCACAGGCTACGAATTTCAGGTGCCGATCTTTGTGCTGGCGCATGCTGTTCCAGAACAAGTGGCCAGGGGAGAAAATGAAAATTTGACCTTTACCTTCGTGACGGACGGGATTGAACATGCCATTGCACAAGCAAAAGCGGCGGCAGGTGACAAAAATGTGATGGTGATAGGCGGCGCGCAAACTGCCCAGCAATGCATACGAGCCGGGCTTGCAGACGAACTTTCGATTGGCATCGTA
>CADDZH010000012.1 GCA_902812455.1 Chloroflexota bacterium
CCTCTATTCAAGAACCCTTTGGTAATGCTGTCCATGCCACTTTCGTGAGCGACATCACGAACAAAACAGTGGCAGTTTTTGGCTGCGGGCCAATTGGTTTGTGGGCGGTAGGGCTGTGCCGTGTATCGGGTTGCAGCACTATTTTTGCTATGGAACCTCACCACTTGCGCATGGAAATTGCCGCAAAGATGGGCGCGGATTACGTACTCAATCCAGCCGAAGTCGATCCGGTTGAGCGTATTCTTGACGTGACTGGTGGATTGGGCGTAGATGTTGTGCTGGAGATGTCTGGCCACCCGCAGGCTATTCGCCAGGGCTTCAAGGCGCTGCGCTATGGAGGTCGAGTTTCTCTGCTTGGCCTGCCGTCGCGCATGGTTGAACTCGATCTCAACAACGATATCATCTTCAAGGGCGCAACCGTCTATGGCATTACCGGTCGCCTTATTTTCGATACCTGGTATCGCACGCGCCGTATCCTCGAAGCTGGCCAGCTTGATTTGAAGCAGGTAATTACGCATATCCTTCCTTTTGATGAGTTCCATGAGGCTATGGAAATCATGAAATCAGGCGATTGTGGTAAAATCGTTTTAACGATGTCGTAACCATGAAGAGGAGAACACATGGAATCACTTGAACAATTTGTCACTAAAGAAACGGATGCTTTGAAGGCAAAGGGCGTCTTCAACCGGCCGCGAGTGCTGGAGACCGCACAGAAGGCCACTGTCATTATGGATGGCCGCGAAGTCATTACCCTCTCCTCAAACAACTATCTTGGATTAACTGTCCATCCGAAGTTGCGCGAGGCGGCGATCAAGGCTATCGAAAAGTATGGCGTTGGCTCAGGCGCAGTGCGTACTATTGCCGGCACCATGTCCCTGCACGTGGAACTGGAAGAGAAACTGGCCCGCTTCAAGCATAGCGAAGCCGTCCTGACCTTCCAGTCTGGCTACACCACCAATCTCGGTGTAATCAATGCCCTGATGCTAGAGGGTGATCTGATTATCAGCGATGAATTGAACCATGCCAGCATTATTGATGGCACCCGCCTCTCTAAAGCCTCGCGTAAGGTTTATCCACACAAAGATATGGCCGGTTTGCGCCGCGTGCTCGAAGAAGCCGTAAAGGGCAACTATAACAAGATCATGATTGTCACGGATGGCGTTTTCAGCATGGATGGCGATATCGCTCCCTTGCCAGAGATTGCCGACCTCGCGGAAGAGTTTGGCGCCTTTGTGATGGTCGATGATGCTCACGCCAGCGGTGTGCTTGGCGGGGGGCGTGGCTCGACCGTCCATTTCGGCCTTGAGGGTCGCATAGCCTTGCAGATTGGCACGCTCTCCAAAGGTATTGGTGCGGTAGGTGGTTACGTTGCCTGCTCCCAGGCAGTTAAAGATTACCTCTTGCAGCGCGCTCGCCCCATTTTGTTCAGCACATCCCAGCCACCTTCTGTCGTCGCGACCTGCATTGCCGCCATAGAGCTGATCGAGAGCGATCCCAGCCTTGTTGAACGCCTCTGGGAAAATGCACACTACTTCAAGCGCGGCCTGGAACAACTTGGCTTCAATACAGGGCACAGTGAAACGCCCATCACACCTGTCATCGTCGGTGAAGGCGCGCTCGCCATGAAACTCAGCAGGCGACTCTTCGAGGAAGGCGTCTTCGCGCAAGGCATTGTCTATCCAACCGTGCCTGCCGACAAATGCCGTGTGCGCACCATCGTCACGGCCCTGCATACCCGCGACGAGCTTTCCAAAGCCCTCTCCGTCTTTGAGAAGGTAGGTAAGGAGCTTAATATTATCTGATTGGTGCATTCGCTAAATACGTTGTAATGATGACGAAGGCCGATCAATCGGCGGTGGGCACGATAAATCGGCCCCTACGATTTACCGAATGCACCACTAATGCCCGGCAATATGAATTGTTCGATCACGAGAGCAACGCCCTCTTCGGCGTTGCTCAGTGTCACATAATCCGCCTCGGCCTTGACTTCGTCATGCGCATTGCCCATGGCAACTCCAAGCCCCGCAAAACGCAGCATCCCTATATCGTTATGATTGTCCCCAATGGCTACCACTTCCTCTGGAGGAATTCCCAGGTCTGCTGCAATCGTCTTGAGCGCATTTCCTTTTGAGACCTCTGGATGGAGAAATTCCACCAGGTCATACGAGGATTGGGTTACGTAGAGCTTGCCTTCAAACATGCGTTCAAGCTCGCGCCGCTTGTCGCGCAGGGTCTCAGCTTCCCCTATTCCTGCCACTTTAATGCAGGGCAGCGGATACAGGCTTGCCACATCCTCGACCTCCGTGGGTGGCTCAACCGGCGGGCGATACCACTCACGTGCTCGCGGTGTACCCCGATCTACGTACACCCGCTCGTGCGTATGGTAGGCACGGTAGAAACCAAAACTGCGCAATATATGCAGCGTAGGTAAAATGTATTCCGTTGGCAAAAGTTTCTCGTGCAGCACAGTTCCACTAAGCATGTCAACGATGACTGCCCCGTTCTCGATGATTTGCGGCGCGTTCAGCGGTAATCCGGCGCAGGTCTGGCGCAATACGCTGTGGGTTTGCCCGGTTGCAATCACAATAGCTATGCCGGCCTCAGCAACACGGCATAACAATTGATGTGTGCGGGGCGTGATCACTTTTTCTGGCCTGGGAGTGAGTAGTGTTCCGTCCAGGTCTATTGCCAGCAGGCGATACATGAAGGGCTCCTCTCTGTTCTTTTGCCGGTAGGGCCTGGGAAACAAGTGCTTTGCGTGTATGATATAGTACTCATATGACAGTAATAGACGAATATCTGACAACAGTTGACCCAGCTAAAAGAAAAGAGCTTGAGCGCATTCGCACACTGGCCAAGAAGATCGTGCCAGGTGCAGAAGAAACGATTAGTTATGGGATGCCAACCCTCAAATATCAGGGCAAGCCATTTCTGGGATTTGACGCACACAAAAATCATATTGGTATTTATCCCTATAGCGGGCAAGTGATAGAAGAACTGAAAGACCACCTGCATGAGTATGGCATATCCAAAGGGGCCATTCGTGTGCCTCTTGATCACCCCATTTCAGAAGAGTTGCTCAAGCAAATCATTGACCACCGGCTGAAGCAGATCATGATCTCGTAACTTCTTATATAATATAACCATGTCGTAGAGTGCCAATTCGTTGGCACGTTGGCTCCCTTGTGGAGGCCAGATGAGGAGGACAACATGCCTATCTGCCCAATTTGTGATGATACCGGCTTGCGGAATTCTGATTCCAGCAATCCCGAGTTTTGCTTTTGCTCTGCCGGAAAGCAGGCCAGGCGCCAGTGGGAAGCCAGCCAGGCGGCCAGTAGCGGGAAAGGAAAAGGCCAGGGTCAACCCGTACCTGCCAGCTTTATAGATATTGGACAACTTGATCAGGAGAATGCCAGAGTGGATGCCATGCGTGCCTCTCTGCTTGGCTCTGCCACCAGCGAAACAACCCTCCCGGCCAACAAGCACCCGGCTGTGCAATTATTGTACCAGGTTGCCCATGCCGGCCATGAGGTCTCTGTCCCTGAAGCCACGCAGCTCTACGAACTGGCAAAAGCGCTAGAAGGCTTTTTGGGCGCGCTAGCTCCTGTTGGACGCAACTTGAAACGGTGACATAGCACAAATGGGTTAATATATTGACATACGCTTATATGCTCTACTATACTCAGCGCGAGAGCATGGTGTTTATTTCACTCACTCATAGAGAGGTACAACATGATATGTCCGCGTTGTGGTAATGAGTGGGATGCGAGCAGGGGTCCTTGTCCGCGCTGCGGTCTCGTTCTGCCTGTGCCGCGCCGGTCAGGGCCGCTTAGTAGCAGTTCTACTCCATCCCCAAATACGTTTTCCCAGCAGCCGGGCGGCCTGTCTTCAATCAGGAGGCAACAGCCAGAGAGAACAGCAGGGGGGCTAGCATCCTCGAATAGTTCGCAGTCCAGGCCATTTCCTTCTTCAGGAAGCTCAGCAGGAAACCCAACAACAATGCCAGATGCAACGCAGCCTTTTAGCTCAACGCAGGTACCAGATACGCCGTGGCCTGGCTCTTTCCCTCCGGCGCCGCCCACGGCTTCGATACATCGAGCTTCTCCGGCGCCGGCGCCTGCACCTGGGAATGCCCGCCCTTTTCCAGCTTCCTATTTACGCCATCGTAGTGATGCTCTCAGGTGGGATCAAAATGTGCAGGGGAGTGACAATGCAGCTTCTCCCTCGTCTCCATCTACCATTGCCAGCCCGCGTACTGATACCCTGGCTCCGAGAAGTGTACCACAGCGGCCTTTGTCTCAGTCAGGGTATGCTGCCGAGCCATCCAGCGCCGTAAGACCACAGCCCGTTCCCCGTGCCAATCGCCTGGTTACTGAGCCTATGGTAAAAGATATGCCGCGAACGCAGACTCAGCAGCAACCTCCTCCATTTCAAGCGCAAGCACGCGCCAGTTCCGCAACCGCTTCTCGCAGCGCGCCTTCTTTTTCGCCTGCTTCGCCTGCTTCGCCTACTGAGGCGCCCAGGTTGATCTCCGGTACTCTTTTACGTGGCGGGCGCTATCGCTTGCAAGAACTTCAAGAGCGCCAGGTCTGGCTGGCTGGTGCTTATGAGGCTAGCTGGGTCGCACAAGATGCTCACCGCGCCGGCCAGCAGGTCACGATCACCGAAGTGGTACTTCCTGAGAGCAGCCCGGTTGTCGTGCAATCTACCCTGCGAACCGCTACGATGGCTCTGACTGCTGTCGGCAGGCATCCTCATATCCCTACCCTTTGGGATGCGTTCAGTGATCGTGGGAGGCATTTCTTCGTTTTTGAACCCATTGATGGCGAATCGCTGCTCTCGCGTATGCGCCGGACAGGGCGGGCTTTGCCTGAGCAGGATGCTATCGAATGCTGTCTTCAAATGACCGAGGTTTTAGAATTGCTTGCCCAGCAATCTCCACCCCTGTTGCATGGGCTGATCAAGCCAGAGCACATTATCATCCGATCTGGCTCTCAATATGTTTTGACCAATTTCTCCATTGTTCTAGCCGGCGGCGCAACACAGTTCGTCTCAGGCATTGATCGCACTCTTCTCTCCCCCTATGCCGCACCAGAGTTTGCGCGTGGAGTTATTGACGTGCGGTTAGATCTGTATTCGCTGCTGGCAACGATCTATCATGCCGTTACAGGGAGTGTTCCTGCCGGTGTCAGTGGAAGCATTCCGGCAGCTCAGCGGCTCAATCCGAATATCTCTGCGCAGTTCGATGCTATCCTGGCAAAAGGTTTACGGCCTATTGCCGGCCAGCGCTATCAACGCCCTTCTGAACTTCGCCAGGACCTCCTCGCCATGCGTTCTGTCAGTGGTTCGCTTGCCCCAGGAACTGGGCAGCGACAAGAGCAGGCTGCAACTCGTGTTCCTGATAGTATAGCTCAGGCTTTGCAATCGCTTGCTCCTGCCGGCGACTTTGAAGAGCGAAAATCACTGCTGCCCCGTCCTGAGGAACTGCCTCCTTTAGAGGAGAAAAATGATTGGTTGCACGCTACTCTCTGGCTGGTTTTGATTCTCGCAGGCCTGCTGCTGATCACGATCCTGGGGCGCGGTTTCTTCTAGACCAGGATGTGAGCGTAATTTATTGTTGGCTGCGTATAGAGGGGCCGATAATGAATTTTGCCGATCAAATTCGGTAATGAGAAAACGATCGCGTAGCCCGTAGGGGCGAGGGTGGTTGTGGAGCGGAGTGGTGGGCCTTTATGGTCGCCCGTCTGGCTTGTGTGTATTACCGATCTTGCTTGGGAAATTTCATAATCGGCGCTGGGCGCGATAAATCGGCCCCTACTAGTCTGTCAACCTTCAAGTGGTGGGTGAAAGCCTGGCCCCCACAAGGAAGGCCACGACATGGTATCGGTCACATGAACTTTGACGGACTACTACAGCCCTATTTTGTTAATCTGCTTTATTGCGCCCCATTGTTTCGCTTGGTTCCGACGTGCACGGCTACTATGCCCCAGGTGAGGGGATAGTAGCGCACATCAGTCCATCCAGCTTCTTCCATGATGTGCTTCAGTCCCTGGGCATCTGGGAAGGTTGTGAGAGAATTTGGCAGGTAGTTGTATTCTTCGGCGGCTTTTCCGAGGATGGTTCCAAATAGGGGGGCCAGCCTGTAGAAATAGAAGTTGAAGAGGGAGCCGAAGAGCCTTCCTGGCGGGTGGCTTATTTCCAGGCAAACCACTCGCCCTCCTGGCCGCACCACGCGCAGCATCTCGCGAAATCCCTGCCTGATGTCTGTTAAGTTCCGCACCATAAAAGCTGAGCAGCAGCCATCAACGCTATTATCTGGCAGGTCAATATGTTCGGCATCGCCTATGCGTAGTTCAATCCGATCCTGTAGCCCTGCTCGCGCAATTTTGAGGCGCCCACGTTCCAGCATCTCCAGTGTGATGTCCATGCCGATCATACGTGTGCCTGGACCCGAACAGCGAATGACGGCAATGGCGAGATCCGCCGTGCCTGTGCCCAGGTCAAGCCCTACTTCGCCAGTTGCCAGGGCCAGGTGCCGCGCGGCAACCGCCCGCCAGCGCCGGTCCAGCCCAAAACTCATCAGCCGGTTCATCAGATCGTAGATAGGGGCGATGCGCCCGAAGAGGCGTTGCACGTAGGGGCGCTTGCCGCCGGTCTGGCGAAATTTTTCCTCGAATGAAATCTTTGCAGGCATACTACAGGCCCTGTTAGCGTTTGCGTAACACGACGAACTCGATCAACTCGTCTAGCACGTCCCGTTCATGTGAGGGCGGAAACTGATATAAGGTCTCTCGCGCTTTATGCGCATACCTGTAGGCGTCGGCCAGCGAGAGCTTGACTCCCTGTCCTTCACTTACCCAATGGATAACTGTGAGTATATCCTCTTCTCGCGATGCTCCGTTGAGGATTCCTTGCACTCGCTGGTATATCCCATCGTGACGTTGCGCTTGCAGGGCGTAGATAAGCGGCAATGTTACCATACCCTGGCGCAAGTCATTGCCGGCAGGCTTGCCAATAGCTACCTGGTCTTGTGTATAGTCCAGGATATCGTCAATGATTTGAAAGGCAATGCCTAGATTCATCCCATAATCATACAGAAGCCCTATTTCTTGCTCCGACGCCTGGCTCACGGTTGCTCCTCCCTTGCAACAGGCAGCAAGCAGGCAGGCAGTTTTGCGACTGATCTTCTCATAATAACTTTCAACAGAGAGATCGATCTGCCTGGTCGTCATCATTTCCATGATTGTGCCTTCGCAAACCGTCGCCACTGTGTCTGAAAAGAGCCGGTCAATGCGGCTATCATTGATATCAGCAATCAACCCTGCTGTTTTGGCAAAATAATAATCCCCCAGGAGGATGGCAATGCTGTTGCCCCAGAGGGCATTAACTGTTGGTTTTCCCCGCCGTGTGGTGGCATTGTCCACGATATCATCATGAATAAGCGTCGCCAGGTGAACCATCTCAAAGGCGACGCTCAGGGGAAGAAGCTTATCGAAGCGATAGGATTTCATCTTGCCTGAAAGCAGTGTAAGCGCCGTTCTCAGGCGTTTACCAGGCGAACCAAGTGCGTGCATAGATGCCGAGTTGAGGATGTCAAGCCCGGAAGTTGCTCGCTCCTCAAACATGGCATCGACCTGCTCCAGGTCATTTTGGATGCTGGCAAACAGGCGGCTCAACGTGGCCGTGTCGTTCATATAGGTCTCTCTCCGCTCGTGATGAAATACGTCTATTGACAATAATCTGCTTGTCAGATTATAGCACGCTTCAACCACGTGAATGGAGACATCCCTTCTTACGGTGTTGGCCACTTGAAACCGCGTTGTGATGGCCTGGGCACGCTGGATTGTGTTCTTGCCGTTGCTTTCTGCTTTGTACCAGCTTTTTTCCGGTCTTTAGCAGCGCTGGCCGCTTGAGTGCGTGACTTCCCCTCAGCTTTTGCCGGCGCCTGTTCGCTCGTTGCCTTTCTTTGAGCTTTTCCGGCCTGGCGATCGACTAGCCCTTGAGAGGGTCTAGGGTTGTTGCGAGGCCTTTCTGACCGGGGAGTACGCTGGAGCGTTGAGCCTATCTCTTCAGCTTCTTCGTCATACGGCTCGGAAGAATCATACCATTCATAGTCCCCTTCAAATTGCTGGCGGTGTGGGGCTTGCCTGTACCTGTTTGCCTGCTCTCGTGGCCTGCTTCCTCTCCCGCGCCCTCGTTCCTCGTAGCGAGGGGAGCGAGCACCACGATCAAAACCGCGAGCTTGCCTGCCGCGTCGTTCTGAGTCGTTTCTTTGATGCTCGCGGTATCTGTCACCTGTCTGGTAGCGAGACCTGCGTTCAGGTGAGCGCGAAGCCTCGTGGAAGTCTGGATGATCTTCATACCTGTGTGCTTCGCCTGCATAGCTGGAATGCGAACGATTGCCCCGGTGGTCAGGTGTGCGCCTGCCGTCATTAAAAGAGCCACTATTCCGGCCATAGCGTGGAGCAGGTTCGCTGCCCTGATAGTTCCTGCGCTGGCCTCCTGAAGTCTTGCGGTTGTTCTCAGCAGGAGATGGTCTCGCTTGCCGGTTATGCTGTGCTGGCCTGTTCCTGGGGCGTGGCCGGTAGTCTGCATGATTCGCGGGCGCTCCAGCTTCCCATGCGCGATCTATTGATTCTCGGTTGGGGCGACGACGAGCCGAGCGCGGGGAGCGCTCCTCTCCTCGCCTGCTGGATGCCTGGTAACGAGAGGATGGGCGCGCGTTATCTCTTCGTTGTCTGTTAGTATAATCTCTGGTCATAGTTCCTTTCACGGGTTATCCCGTTGGAGTGTGATGTATATTAAGCAGTGGACTGATCGGCCAGAGGCCGATCATAGGTTTCGCTGGTTGCTCCGCACCAACTTCAGTGATCGCGATGCTCTCTATTCTGGACGGAATGGCTTATTTCAAAGGGGACACGTCACCCTCATAGTATATCACAATCGACTTGAGAAGGGGATAAAAAGCAAGCTGGCAAGACTTTTGGCTTCCTCATTTATCGCAGAAGCGATAGCCGATCATCTTGTAGACGAGTTTGGCTGCCAGGAAATCGGCGTGCGTGTGCCCTTGCATGGGGCACAGTTCAACCACGTCCATGCCAACAATCGTCGTGCGGCGACAAATTTCGCGAAACAGATCAAGCAGCTCGTACCAGTGCAGCCCGCCCGGCTCAGGTGTGCCTACGGCTGGCATTTCGCTCGGGTCGAGGGCGTCAAGATCGATAGTGACGTACGTATGCTTTCCCAGGCGTTCCCAGGGAATACGCGCGTTTCCTCTGGCAAGTTGATAGGCCCATACAATGGCGACATCCGGCTTTGTCTTCATAAATGCAGCTTCTTCCTGGCTAAAGCTGCGAACGCCGATCTCCAGTAGGGGAATACCCATATCTACAACACGTCGCTCGATGCAGGCGTGCGAAAGGGATGTACCCTCGTATTCGTTGCGTAAGTCACCGTGAGCGTCAATATGTACAACGGTTAGATCCGGGAAATAGTCTCGCGTAGCTGCAATAGTAGCAGCGGAAAGGGAATGCTCACCGCCAAGCGTAAAGGGGAGTTGGCTGCGTTGGAGCGCTTCGCGAGCGGCGTCTCCTGTAACTTTAAGTGCGGTTGCGTGATCCATATGCTGGTAGTTTAAGAGAGGGCGGGTATAGATACCAATATCGATAGGGCAGCAATCTAATTCCTCGTCGTAGAGTTCCATCTGGCTGGAAGCGTTCAGAATCGCCTGTGGCCCGCGTTCAGTGCCTTCCATATAGCAAACGCTATACTCCATTGGAGCCGGGATAATCGTCACGCGAGCTGTCTCTGGATCGCAATATCCTGCCTCTGGCGCACCAAACTGGGTCACAAGCGCTTCTGTCATACAGGCAATCTCCTTTTTATCGCACCGCCATTTTCTCGCGCCGGGCAGCTAGCGCAGCCTCTAAGCGCGCTGGATCGGGCGTTTCTGGGCGCTGGGAACGTGTCCCACGTACTACAAAATGAGCCTCTACATCGTCTGTCTGGAACATTTCTTTGGCGAAAGCGATGGCATCTTCCTGGCTAAACTCTTTGCAGGAACAGATGTCAATATCGACTTCGCCATATTCAGGCCACGCATGTAAACTGATATGGCTCTGGGCAATCACAACGAAGCCAGACATACCAGCATCCAGGGGATTAGATGTCTCAATGTCATAGAGGTGAACCGGACTTACTTTTTCCATGCCCACGCGAGCAGGATATTCATCCAGCGTGCGGCGTATGAGGGGCTCATCGGTGAGCAATTCGCGCTTGCATCCGTAAAGCTCCAACATCAAGTGGACAAGCATCAACATACCTCCTGTAAATCTAAACTGTGGCATCCACAAGGAGGGCCACTCCATTTTCTGGGTCTCGCTATCCCAGTCCGTGCGTGGTGTTTTTTGGCACCGTTTGATATTATATATTAGATTGTCAAGCTAATACAGAGGTAGCGCCGGCGTGATTGTACCTAATAGCCAGGGCAAATTGTATCTAATGGCCAGGATTTTTCCATCTAATGGCTAGCGGGCTGTTCTATCTAATGGAAAAGCTGCTGAGGATTAGATCGAAGAAGCATCAGGCTCGCCCCTTTTTTCCGACCTCGTAGGCCTCCTTCAGCTCTTTTAACAGCGCTTCGCGCCTGGCAAACAGTTCCTTGCGAGGACGGGGCTGGGCCTTGCTCACGGCATATGCTGTGAGCAGCGGCAAGGCAATTGTTGAATCTCCGTAAATGACGACTGTACTTTTTAGTTGCTCCGGCTTGATCTTGCCCCATGAAACGGCCTCGGATGGCGTTGCGCCGGAAAGCCCACCCCAGTGTGGAGCATCTGCAGTTACCTGGATGAAGTAATCGTGCCCGCCCTTGTGGATGCCCAGAACCTCCCACAATTGTGGCTGCGTCTGCAAGTAGAAATTCTTCGGGCTGCCGCCGCCAAGAATGATTACCCCATTTCTGGTCGCGTGGAGGACGATGGCTGTGGTTTCATTCACATCGGCCAGCGGATCAAGGGTTAGCGCATTTCCATCTAATGCGTAACGAGCAACATTCATGCCAATCGAGGAATCACCTGGTGACGAGGTGTAGATCGGCACATTCCATCTGGCTGCCTGGGCCAGTACAGAGTATTCAGGGTTCACCCCGGCTTTGAGCAGTTGCGTGCCCAGGTGATAGTGCAGCTCTGAGGTTGAGATCGGCCGGTTGGGCAAGCTGGCCAGGCATTCGCGCACAAAAGCGTCGGTGTCGAGCAAGACCTGGTCAGCAAAGAGGATATCGTATATGCGAATGACGCCCTCTTCCTGGAGTTTCGTATCGTCTAGCCGGAAATCTCCACGATGCAGCGTCATGGCCAGCGCGTGATGCATATCGTGATAGAGGTTCGCTCCGGTGCTGATAATGAAATCCACAAAGCCGTATTCCATCAGCGTGATCAGGCAGCCACCCAGGCCGGCAGGCGTCAGCGCTCCCGCCATCGTCAGGCCGATAGTGACATCGTTTTCGGGCTTCAGCATCTCTTCCACATAAAGGCGGGCCGCCTCGTTCAACCTCGCGGCGTTATAGGCCTGGAATTGCTGATCAATCAGCTCTGCTACCGTCATATTGGGATGAACGCGCCGTGGTACGATTTGCGGCCCGCTCAAGTAATCGCTCTGGGTAGGCTCGTAATTATCTTCTGTATCATGATATTCATGGTGTTCGTGGTGCATGAATGGGTAATCCTTTCTAGTGATGTTGCTGATCAGTATATTCCAACGAGCGTACTTATATCAAGATGCGTGCCTCTGCCTCAACAAGCACGGTTCATTTATTCATAGTTGTAAATATTTACCGTAATATCTTTTTCGCAATCATTTCTTAACCGCATCTTTACCGCAAACACATTTGCTATTGCTAAGCTTACAGTGGTCATCTTTTCTCGCTTCTCATGCTTGTATCATATCAATATGTTCTAATGGGAGGAATGTCCTTGTCTAGCTCTTTTTCTTTTCGCAAGGCAATGCTCTTCGCCGGGCCTGTCGTGGCCTTATTTCTGATGCTGGCGGGCTTGCTTGCTTTTCATCTTTATGGCAGCACATTTGCTGCTTCGTCTCATACCCTGTATGTGGGGCATACACCTGGTTCGAACACCGGTTGCGCGTCCCCAGGCTATACCTCTGTGCAGGCAGCGGTTGATGCCGCTCACAATGGCGATACCGTCTATCTTTGCGGTACTACTCCTTATGCTGAGCAGGTGATTATCACCAAAGCCATCACGCTAACGGGCGATCCAGGGGCAACTATCCAGGCGCCAACTCCATTCCCGGACAATGAGTCGCGCTTGCCGCCGCAGTTCACCAGGGATAACCTGTTCGTCCCGCAGGCAATTGTTGTTGTATGGGGTAAAGGCTCAGATGCCAATATCGCCGGCTTGATCATTAGCGGGCCGCTACCGGGTAATGGAAGCTGTGCCGAGCAGGAGTTCGGCGTGCTGGTGATCGCGAGTGGCAGAGCTACGCTCAATGGCGATCACGTCATAAACATCCGCGACAGCAACCCGGCTCTCTACGGCTGCCAGTTTGGTGTGGCTATCCAGATTGGTCGTCGATACTGGCCAACTGCGGACTTTAGTAACTTTGTGGTTGAAAACTTCGTTGGCCAGGCCACGATCACGAAAACCACTGTTACCGGATACCAGAAGAACGGTATTACTGTCGATGGCCCCGGTTCAAAGTCCAAAATCACAAGGAGCACGGTTGATGGCGCCGGGCGGAATAATGCTTTGGCGGATATTATTGCTCAAAATGGTATTCAGATTTCACGTGGTGCTGTGGGGATGGTAGAGAACAACTACGTCGCGGATAACTCCTACACGGGCACCGCTCCTAACGCATCCTCTGGAGGTGTCCTCGTTTTCGGAGGCTGCGGCGATCCACTGAGCATAGGCGTAGAGGTGGAAGGAAACGTCCTGTCAAATAACGATGTGGGTATCTACCTCAACAACTATTCGGCTAATTGCAATGCACCGGCGCCACAGAAAACCAATGATATGGCTGTCAACAATTCGATCAGTAATGACGCTGTGACCAATATGAGTGCTTTCACTGCATCGGATGGCAGTATGTACACCGGCTACCAGGCTGGAATCGATGACATCGGCAACAAAGACCTGATCAGTCGTAATACTATCGCCGGGATTGGTTATACGCCTGCTCAGACAACTCCGGGTGGCCCATTCGTGATACCCATCGACACAATCTCGTTCCCAACAACTCATCCGAGGGTGCGGGCAAACAGGATCATCTAGAGTCGTTTCGGCTGGCAACTGGAAGCTGGTAGTTTCTTTGAAGGAGGCGTCTTACACAGGCGTCTCCTTTAATTACCGGGCCGGCGTGAGAAAGCCCCTATCTTTGAAGCAGGGGATGAGAGCGCCGTGCCTTATTGGGGTGGGAAAGGGGCAGAACTGTTGATAATTGCTGTTACAACAACTATACTATCTACATGGACGGCACATATATTCATGAACAGCATACAGTCCATCATATCCTCTACCATATCATCTTCTGTCCGAAGCGGCGGAAGAAAGTGCTGGTGGGAGCAGTGCATGATCGTTTGCAGGAACTTATTCAGCGCGTGGCAGAAGAAAATGGATGGCAGATTATTGAACTGGCGATCCAGCCCGATCACGTCCATTTGTTCATCCAAACGAACCCCTATACCCTGCCAACGGATATTGTCCGGCGTATCAAAGGACGCTCGTCTCACCACTTGCGAGACGAGTTTCCCCACTTGCTCAAACTTCCGTCGTTGTGGACTCGTTCTGCATTCTACGCGACGGCTGGCTTTGTGAGTCAGGACACGATACAGCGCTACATCGAGAGGCAGAGCAAGAGCTAATGGTGATCTACGAGTACAAGTTGCATGGCAGCAAGGCACAATACGCCGCGATCGATGAGGCGATACGCATTGTGCAATTCGTGCGCAACAAAGCCTTGCGTCTGTGGATGGATACTCGTGGAACGAACCGCAACGATCAGCAGTGCTATTGTGCTGTCCTGGCAAAAGAGTTCCCCTTTGTGGCCTCGCTCAATTCCCAGGCACGACAAGCCGCCGCAGATCGCGCATGGCAGGCCATTGCTCGCTTCTACGACAACTGCAAGACCCACAAACCAGGCAAGAAGGGCTATCCCCGCTTTCAACACGATAACCGCTCTGTGGAATACAAGCAAACGGGTTGGAAGTTGGAGCCGGATGGCAAGCATCTCACCTTCACGGATGGCTGTGGGATAGGCAGACTTCGGCTCGTCGGCAATAAAGGCCAGCAGATTGAAACATTCCCCACGAAGCAAATTAAACGAGTACGGATTGTCAGGCGAGCCGATGGCTACTACGTCCAGTTTGGAGTGAAGTCTGATCGCACGATTGAGCACATCCCTACCGGCAAACAGGCCGGGATTGATATGGGGCTGAAGGAATTTCTGACGGATAGCGCTGGGAACACCGTAGCCAATCCGCGCCACTTGCAGAAAGCTGAAAAGCGGCTCAAGCGGTTGCATCGGCAGCTTTCTCGCAAACAGAAGCATTCTCAGAACAGAAAGAAGGCCAGAAAAGCACTGGCAAAGGCGTATCTCAAGGTACAGAGGCAGCGTGAAGACTTTGCTCGTAAGACGGCAAGCACGCTCATCACCTCTCACGATCTGATTGCCTATGAACACCTTCAGATACGCAACCTCGTGAAAAACCGGCATCTGGCAAAGTCAATGAGTGACGCCGCGTGGGGGCGGTTCCTCGCGTGGCTCACCTACTACGGTGTCATGCATAATATTCCGGTGATCGCTGTAGAGCCAGCCTTCACGAGTCAGGACTGTAGCGCCTGTGGTGCGCGCGTCAAGAAAAGCCTCTCAGTACGGACACACATATGTCCGGGCTGTGGTGTGGTGCTTGATCGTGACCACAATGCGGCGCTCAACATTCTCGCAAGGGCGTTAGACCGTACCGGTGGGCAATCGGAAATGGGCGAGCAATCGCAAAACGCCTGGGGAGAGCTGCCCGCTACTCTGCTCTCAGCAGTGGGAACAGAGCAAGGCGGCTCGTGGAACCAGGAACCCCCGTGCCTTTAGGCCGGGGAGTGTCAGGCTTGCATGGTCTGATCTGCCAGCCATGCACGAATCTGCTCCGAGTGTTCGCGGTAATGATTGTAGGAATTGTCGGCGATGAAGGCGAGGATACTTTCGCCTTCTGTCCAGGGGAAACGCTGCGGATCGTTCAAATCTTCGTCTGAAAGACGTTCTACCAGCGCCAGGAATTGCTCATAGCTTTTGCGCGATTCTGTTTGCACATCCTCGAGAGAGCGATCCTTATTTTCCTGAAATGTTTCTTCATTCAGCCGGTCGGTGTCTTGCCATGTGTAACCTGCTTCCGGCCAGATAGGCGTTCCGCCGCGCAGGCCGGTCTCGATTCCATCAAGACAGCGCTTCTCCCATGCTGCGATATGTGCCAGCACATCCTTTACTGACCATCCTCCGGCCAGGCCTGGCTGGCATAATTGGGCATCGCTGAGTGGCGCAATTAGCGAATCCAGGTGGTTGCGCTCGCTTGTGATTGCTTCGAGAACCTGAGCCTTTTCCATTGAATTTTTGCCCTCCGATTTTCTAATGATGATCGAGAAGCTGACCTCATGGAGGCCACTACGATTCTGTTGGCGAATAATATTCGGAATGGCATGGCCTTCCAGGGCAACCGCAAGGGTTGCCCCTACCATACTACGTTCCGGCCCGCGCAGCCGTATCTTGTAGTGGCAGAGCTTGCCTCTGCCATCGTCCCCATCCCTGCCATAGCCACAAATCCTGCCCTGGTTCTGGCGCCGATTCGCTACTCGATCATGGCGCGGCGGATCTCGATGATCTGATCGCGTAATTCAGCCGCTTTCTCGAACTCGAGCTGCTTGGCTGCTGCCCTCATCTGCGATTCCAGGTCTTTAATGAGCCGCAGGGCTTCATCCTTTGGTATGCCTGCCAGCGCCACAGCAACAGCTTTCCCGTCCGCTCCTTCGACAGTTGTCCCGCTCATCTGCTTGATGCGATCGGAGAGCGTCTTGACTTCCTTCTTGATGCCGCGCGGTGTAATCTGGTTGCGCTCGTTAAAGGCCATCTGAATACTGCGGCGGCGGTTCGTCTCATCGATGGCTTTCTGCATCGACCTGGTGATCGTGTCGGCATACATAATCACGCTGCCCTCAATATGTCGCGCGGCGCGGCCGATCACCTGGATGAGCGAGTTCTCTGAACGCAGGTAACCCTCTTTGTCGGCATCGAGGATTGCCACCAGCGATACCTCCGGCAGATCAAGCCCTTCGCGCAGCAGGTTAATACCCACGACCACATCATAAACACCCAGGCGCAGGTCGCGCAGGATGTCCACGCGCTCAATCGTGTCGATCTCTGAGTGCAGGTAATGGACTTTGACATTCAGTTCTTGCATGTAATCTGCCAGGTCTTCGGCCATCTTCTTTGTCAGGGTTGTCACAAGCACACGTTGCCCCTTTGCCACGCGCTGGCGAATCTCTGCCAGCAAGTCGTCGATTTGCCCCTTGGTTGGCCGCACGCTGATCACGGGATCGAGGACGCCGGTTGGGCGTATTACCTGCTCAACGACGGCTTCGCTGTGCTCGTACTCGTATGGGCCTGGCGTTGCAGAGACAAAGAGCGCCTGGTTGATGTGTTTCTCAAATTCGGCAAACGTCAAAGGCCGGTTATCCAGCGCGGATGGCAGGCGGAAGCCATAATCGACGAGCACCTGCTTGCGCGAGCGGTCGCCGGCGAACATGCCTCGCACCTGCGGCAGCGCCACGTGTGATTCGTCCACGACGAGCAGGTAATCATCGGGTAAGTAATCCATCAGCGTCCAGGGCTGCTCTCCTTCTGCCCGGCCCGCTAAATGGCGCGAATAGTTTTCCACGCCGGAGCAGAAACCTGTTTCCCGCAGCATCTCGATATCGAAATTCGTGCGCTGCTTCAAGCGTGCGGCCTCTAGTATCTTACCTTCCGCTTCTAGCTGTGCGAGACGCTCTTCCAGTTCGGCCTCGATCAGCTCGATTGCGTGGTTCAGCCGTTCCTGAGTTGTGACCCAGTGCTTGGCGGGATAGATATCCAGCCGCTGCCGTTGACCCAGCACCTCGCCTGTCAGCGGATCGATCTCGGTCATGCGCTCGATTTCGTCGCCGAAAAACTCGACGCGTACTGCCACATCCTCATACGCTGGGAAGATTTCCAGCACATCCCCACGCACACGAAAACGCCCGCGAATAAAATTGGAGTCGTTGCGCTCGTACTGGATGCCTGTCAGGTGTCGCAGTATCTTATCGCGACGGCGCTCTTCGCCCACTTTGAGCGTCAACACCACCTCGCCGTATTCTTCCGGGCTGCCCAGGCCATAGATACAGGAAACAGAAGCCACAATCAGCACATCCCGGCGCTCAAAAAGGCTGCGCGTTGTCGAGAGTCGCAGCTTCTCGATCTCCTCATTCAGCATGCTCTCTTTTTCAACATAGGTATCCGTGCGCGGGATATATGCTTCCGGCTGGTAGTAGTCGTAGTAGGAGACAAAATACTCGACCGCATTATTGGGAAAGAACTCTTTATACTCGCTGTACAGTTGCGCGGCCAGCGTCTTATTCGGCGCCAGCACCAGCGTGGGCTTCTGCACCTGCTCGATAACTTTCGCTACGGTATATGTCTTCCCGCTTCCCGTAACGCCTAGCAGCGTCTGCATTTTGTAGCCCTTTTTGATGCCCTCAACTAATTTGGCAATAGCTTCTGGCTGGTCTCCGGTTGGCTGGAATGGGGCTTCGACTTTGAATTCTGGCATGGCATTCGATCCTTGTAGTCCGTCAAAGTTCAATTGATAGATGAAAGCCTGGCCCCCACAAGGGAGGCCACGACATTTTTCTACTCAATGGAAGGTTGAGGGTACTTGTGTAATTTGCGTGCTATCAGGTAGAAAATCTTTTCCAATGTACCCGTTTATTATATCACTTTTTCCTGGGTTTTGTCTCCATAAGAACACCTACGAGCGTGTATATTTTGATAGAAAACTATCGAATTAAAGCAGCTTGGTGATAAAGAGGAAAAAGTATGCAAATCGGTACACCGCTTGGGCTTGCACTGGCCTCGGGCCTTAATGCCTATTTGCCGTTGCTTTCTTTGGCACTGGCAAACCGTTTCCTTCACCTGTACAAGGTAAATCCAAATTTCCCGTTCGTTACCAGTGACTGGTTTATCATCTTACTTGTTATTCTTAGCATTTTGGACTTTGCAGCAGATAAAATCCCGCTTATTGAACATGCCTGGAATGCTGTTCATACCGTAATACGCCCCATTGCCGGTATATTCGTGGCAGCGGCCAGTACTAATCAAGTAACGTTACCGATAAATATCAGTGCAATCAGCAGTTCCCTTTTCAGAGAGGCAAGCATTATCGTTATTAGTGATATGCGTATTGCGGGGCTTGCACTTCTTATTGTTATAGCGCTGCTGGGTGGTATACTTGCAGCTATAAGCCATGCGGCTAAGAGTACGACAAGAATCATCTCCACATTCACTACGGCAGGCTTCCTTAACGCAATATTGAGCATTGGCGAAGACGTGCTTGTCGTGATTGCCGTGCTCCTTTCCCTGTTTGTCCCTCTTATCATGCTTATTCTGATAGTGCTATTCTTGCTTGTCTTTGGCCCTTACCTTTTCCGTCTATGGAGTGGCCGGTTAAGCAGCCCAAGGTCTCTGTGATTGGAGGAGTTCAAGTTGCTTCGCCGTGTAAGAAAACCATCTTTGAAAATGCATAGTCATGTTTTAGCAGGTGTGCTTGGCCTTGTGCTATTGCTCGCTCCCCTCGCCGGTTGCGGTGGTAGCGCCTCCAACCCATTGCAGCTTGTAAATATCAACCTGGGCTTACCTCCTGCGGCCCTGAATGCCCCTGTGGTTGGGCCTTTACCAGATAATACGCCGATGCGTGTGGGTATCACGTTCAAGGTCAGCCAGAACGTTATCAACCATTTTCAACAGCAGAAGATACAGCCTGGCCATCCCTCGCACCTTGAGAAATTTGCCAATCAGATAGGTATCAGTGACGCAACCTATCAAAAGATCAAAGGGTTCTTTAATCTTAGCGGGATCGGCTTAAAGTTGAGCAAATTGCGCACTCACCTCACGGTTACGGCTAAAGCGAAGACATTTGCCAGGCTCTTTCAGACCCACTTCGTCATTCACCGGCTGCATAACCGCACATTCTTTGCGCCGGCAACTCCGCCTAAACTGCCCAAGTTTATTGCCGATTCTATCGATGTCATTACCGGCCTGGATAATTACAGCACGCCTCCGCAGACTGAGCACATCTTCCAGCCTGCAACCTTCAAGCGTTTTCGGTCCGGTACACACGCTGCTCAGGACTGCAATGCTCTTGATCAGACGCTGGTACCTACAGATGTGGCGCATGCTTATGGATACGATCAACTGTGGAACCGGGGCTGGCACGGAGAAAACATGACAGTGAACCTGGTCGAGATTGATGGGTTTTATCCAGACGATATCCAGAATTACTTTAGCTGTATTAACTACCGCGGTAAGCTCAATGTTGTTGATGTTGATGCCGCTCCAACCCAGGCTGTGGGCGAATCGACGCTGGATATCGAAATGATCGCGGGCCTGGCTCCCTCGGTAAATATCGTTGACTACGAGACAGATGCCAATGCCAGCTACGATGTGTGGACCCAGGTCAATGATGAGCTACAGCAGATCATCGATGATAATACCAATAATGCCAGTGCCGGCAGTATCGTCAGTATCAGCCTCGGTGATGGTGAAGATCAGATGACCACCAATGATCAGGCTGCCATTGAGAGGAGTATTCAGATACTGACGCGGGTAGAGCATATGACCGTCTTTATAGCGAGTGGGGATTGCGCTGCTTTCAGCGATGGTATATACAATAACCTTGTCGTGAGTTACCCTGCCAGTGAGCCATGGGCTGTATCAGTGGGTGGCACTGTGTTATCAGTTGACAATAATGGGAATCGGGCAGATGAAGTTGTATGGTCCAACGGGTCAAATACTTTCGCATGTAAGAATCGTTGGGGAAGCGGGGGCGGGCTTAGCCGGGTATATCCGCGCCCGAGCTGGCAGAACGCAGATGGAACCAATAATCGATACTCAAATGGGCGTCGTCAAATACCGGATGTCTCCGCCGTAGCCTACGCTCTGGCCGTCTACTTTCAGGGCCAGTGGACTGCCGTTGGCGGTACAAGTGCGGCTGCGCCGATCTGGGCCACCGGCATCTCCCTGGTGAATGAAGGCCTGATCCACCAGGTTCACAAGTACGCCTATTCACCAAGCATGTTCTACGAAGTTGCCGATCATCCCGGCGGGCAGCAGCCTTTTTATGATGTCACGCGTGGTAACAACCTGTACTATCCGGCGACTCCAGGCTGGGATTATGCCAGCGGCCTGGGGACGCCCAACCTGGCCAGTTTCTACCAGGCGCTTCTAGCAATTGTCAGTCGCCAATGAAGCCTCAAGACTTTTTGGGGTGACGTGCGCGAAAGCGTCGTACCCGCATTAAGTTTGCACAATGCTCATTGCACCAGCGTTGATTCTTCTTGCGGCTTTGATCGTAATACACCCAACGGCAGGCGGGATTACTGCACCGCTTGATGCAAGAAGGATCGTGCTGTGCGATGAACGTTGCAAATGACGCTGCAGTCTCCCTCAACAGCCAATGCCAATCGTTCCTTACCGGAACCTGTTCTACCCGGTACGCCTCTCCTTTTTTCACGAGCAGAGGTGTCGAGGGTACTGCAGCGAGATAGCTATTCAGTGCCTCTATATCCTGATTTTGGGGAGCACGGCCTTCAGAAAAAGCTGCTACAATATGCTGCATCAAGGAGCGTAACGCTTGTAAGGCGACTATAGCTTCGCCTTCAAGGGGAGTTGCTATCCGCAATCCATCTCGCGCTATGACCTGCTCAATCCAGCCAGGCTGTAACAGGTGATCCTGTTCCGGTTCATTCCCTCGGTAACCGCGCCAATTGCTGTTGATGATATCCAACCACAACTCACTCATCTCTTGTAATTCTCTTAAATTCTCTTGACCATTACATCCTTTTCAGGTATTCTATCCTATGTAACGTCAATTTGCAAAATACCCATTACAAGGCACAGGAGGAGATATGTCTCAAAGTAAAGGCAAGCCGCAGGAGAAAGGGCAGCTCCGCGCACGTTTTTCCCTATTTAGTGGCAGTCTCCTGCTACGTCATAAAACACTTCTGGCTATTTCGCTCTCGGTAGGTGCCGCCTATGCAGGCATCGGGGTGGTCGGGCCTGTGCGTGTTCTCTATGCGCAGTCGCGGGGAGCATCGCTTGTTCTCATTAGTGCTATGGCTTCGGCCTATCTTATCTCAAACTTTGTCTTTGCGTATCCTGTTGGCTGGTTGGCGGACCATTGTGGCCGTAAACAGGTCATGCTGGCAGCGCTTGCGACCGAAGCTCTTCTTTCCGCTGCCTATTTACTCATCACGGATCCTGTTCTATTTCTCGTGCTGCGCTTCCTGGAAGGGATAACAGCCGCCATGCTGCTTCCCGCTGCACGTGCATTGATTATCGATACAGTGCCAACTGAGCAGCAAGGTGAGGCATTTGGTATCTTTGGGGCCTTTTTTAATGCTGGATTCTTGCTGGGGCCTGGAATTGGCGGTTTCCTGGCAATGACAGGGTATACAGCGGCTTTTCTTGCTGCCATTGTCTTTCGCCTTGTTGGATTTGCGCTTGTCCTTCTCGCCGTTCGCCAGGCAGCGCGAAGCAGTGTTCAGATCGAGACGCACAAGAGCAGATACTCTCACAAGGCGCTCTTCACACTCCCGCTGCTTGCCACCTATATCATTGCCTTTGGCGACTACCTATACACCGGTTTTGATCAGACCGTTATGCCGCTCTGGATGCATGATCATCTCGGTGCGCCGGTCGCTACTATTGGGATGGCTTATGTTATGTGGTCCGTTCCTCTCACCATTTTGTCGCCCATTGGTGGGCAGCTTGCTGATCGTAGAAGCCGGGCCTTGCTGATCCTCGTCTTTGGACTGGCACAGGTACCATTTTATGTGGCATATGGCTTTATGAATGCCGCCATAGTTGTTGTTATCCTCTTCGCGCTGCAGAGTTGTGTAAACACAATGATGCTGCCAAGCGTTGACGCATCTGTAGCTGCATCATCGCCTGGCACAATGCGTGCTCAGGTACAGGGTATCTATAGTACTGTAGGTCTGATCGGTTCCTTTGTTGGGGCCAGCAGCTTTCCTCCACTATACAGTTTGAATTTTCGCACACCCTTGTTCGTCATGGGTATCGCTTATGGAATGTGTATCCTTTTAGGTGGAACAATGTTGTACGTAGCAGAGCATCACCGGCAAAAGAAATAGCTGAAATTGCTCATTCTAGTAGGAAGCTACCGATCAGTTCTTTGCGTAAAGCCGCTTTTTGCTCTTCATCAATCTCATCGATTGGTGGGAGTTTTCTCGTTCCTGGCCTCTTCCAGACGGTCATGGGGCTGGTAACGGCTGAAGCAAATTCATCAACCAGGAGTTCCTCAAGAAAGGTTGAGGCAGTGGCAGGAGATGCCTCCTCTTCTTCCTCCTCTTCCTGGTGTACCAGTTCTTCGATGGTCGTTTCCGGTCGCGGAGTTTCGGGGATAGCGCTCATGGACACCTCGGTGGCGACTCTGCTTTCTGGCGCTTCAAAGCTGGCAGAAGCGCTTTGCGGCCTTGAAGCATCTTGCGTTGCCAAAGTTGTTTCCGCAGCCAATGCGAACTGCTTGCCAAGAATTTCAATGAATATACCTCGTCCCTCGCGGAGTTCGGCTAACTGGCGGCGTAATTCCTCGTTCTCTGCTATTAACTCCTCCATACGTTGCTTTTGATGAAGTATTTCCTGCATGATTAGCTCAAAGCTATTATCATCCATACTTTTCCCTCCATAGTGGCCTATTGCTCTTCCATGTAGTCGCCTCTACAGGGGTAGGTTTGTTGGAGGGGAACGAGGAGCGCGAGGCACGAGGGCAAGCACAAGGCCCCCACCCCGCTCCACATCTGCTCCTTGCCCCTACGGCTACGATCCCCCTCCCAGGCGGATTCGCGCAAAAACCTACCCATGTGAAATGTAGTGGCCTCCCTTGTGGGGGCCAGGCTAGCTTCTATCAAATAGATCAACGTAGGTGCCTCTCCATCTTTGTATAGAAACGTACCAATGTGTCTTAAGTAACGATGGTTGCGCTTTTCTACTGCCAGTAGAACACTTCTGCTGGCGTTTTGCCGCTTCTGAGATCAACATTTGCCTTTGGAATGGATGCCGTTTTTGCATTTGCAAAAGGAGGCAAGTAAACTTGCCACTTACATGCCGGAAATGTGGTACACTTCTATGTTGTGTAGGTGATACAATACAGGGCAGATGTCTACATCGCCTGTAGTCAACATATCGCTTGATGAGGAGTGAAAGGGGATTGAAAACTATGAATGACCGCATACGAGAGATTTTAAGCTGGTATGAGAATGAGAACCCAGGGGTGCGTACAAATCTCGCTCGCATTCTCAACCATGGCCGCCTGGGCGGTACCGGGAAACTGGTGATCTTGCCGGTAGACCAGGGTTTCGAGCATGGCCCGGCACGCAGCTTCGCTCCTAATCCTGCTGGTTATGACCCTCGCTACCATTTCCAGCTTGCTATTGAAGCAGGCTGTAATGCCTACGCCGCTCCCCTCGGTTTTATCGAGGCCGGCATTTCAGATTTTGTGGGTGAGATACCCTTGATCTTGAAGGCCAACAACCACGACCTGCTGCACGAGGAGAAGGATCCTATTCCGGCGGTCACGGCCAGTGTCGGTGATGCTTTGCGCCTGGGCTGCTCTGCTGTCGGTTTCACGATCTATCCAGGGTCAGCCGAGTCTACTGAGATGTACCAGGAATTGCGTGCAATAGCCGAGGAGGCCAAGGAAGCAGGGCTGGCCGTTGTCGTCTGGTCCTATCCGCGTGGCAGCGGCCTGAGCAAAGAGGGCGAGACGGCGGTTGATGTTGTGGCTTATGCTGCCCAGATTGCCGCTCAGTTGGGAGCCGATATCATCAAAGTGAAGCTGCCCAGCGAGCATGTAGAGCTGGCGGAAGCGCAGAAAGTCTACCAGAAATACGAGATTCCTATCTCCACGCTTGCCGATCGCGTGAGGCACGTTGTCCAGAGCGCTTTCAATGGACGGCGCATCGTCATTTTCTCCGGTGGCACCTATACTGAAGATGAGCGATTCTTCACGGAGGTGCGCGCTATCCGCGATGGCGGCGGCTTTGGCTCGATCATAGGCCGTAACTCGTTCCAGCGCAAGAAGGATCAGGCTCTCAAGTTCCTTGATACAGTCATGAGCATTTACGAGGGCTCGATCCGGTAGGCGATTGCGCAATAGAACCCTGTAGTATGCAAGATTGCGCTCCTACAATCCTGTAGGAGCGCGCTTTATTTCAAAGAAAGGGAATGGATCATGCCAACTTCTCGCAAACTCACGCTTGACGACCTGTGGACCTTCAAAACGTTAGGGAATATTGCTGTTTCTCCTGATGGCAGGCGGATCGCATTTGTCTTGCATAGCACCGATAAGGCGAGCAATGAATTTCGCAGTGCCATCTGGCTGCTCTCCCTTGATGAGCAAGGGCAGGCTGCCGGTGATGCGCGCCAGCTCACCAGCGGCACCAAAAGTGATACTAATCCGGCCTGGGCACCGGATAGCCGGCGCCTGCTTTTCCTTTCCAACCGTGAAGGGGAGAAGAACCAGCTCTGGCTCATTGACACTATGGGCGGTGAGGCCCAAAAATTGACCAGCATGTTCCGTGGGGTCAACGAGGCCGCATGGTCTCCTGATGGTCAGTGGATCGCATTTACGGCCATGGTAGCGCCTGACGACGATGACGATGTATTGATGGGGCGTAAAATACTCAATGCCGATGAGAAAAAGAAGTTCGAGGAAGAAGAGCGTGTTCGCTTGCGCACCATCACAACCATTCGCTACCGCCTGGATGGTCGCGGTCTCTTTGATACATTCAGCCAGGTGTTTGTTATGCCTGCACCCGCTGCTTCCGGGGATGTTAGCATCGACCCTTCTACTATTCGCCGTCTCACTTCCGGTGATTTCGACGATACACAGCCGGCCTGGACACCTGATAGCAAGGAGATAAGTGTGCTATGCAATCGCGATGAGAGCCGGCATAGTTCTCATGTGCTGGCCGATGTATGGTTGATCAACTGCGAAACAGAAGATGCTCGCTGCCTTACTGACAATACGCTGGAGATTTCCAGCTATGCATGGTCGCCCGATGGCGAGCAGGCCATAGCAGTCGGGGCGAAGGATCAAATGACCTACGGGCGCAGCTCTCCCCGCCTCTGGCTGATTTCACGGGATGCTGGCCCTATCCAGTGCTTGACGGCTGATTTCGATCACGAGACCATCCCTGCCGCCGGTGATTTCGCTTTCCCCGGCCCTTATCACCCACAATGGAGCGGCGACGGTGAGCATATCTATTTCATTGCCACTGAACGCGGGTGTAGCAATGTTTGTCGCCTGGATATGCGCACAAAGGCAATCGCTCCTATCACCTCTGGCGAGCGGCTCATCTATACGCTCTCACTTTTACCAGATCAGCAGCGGCTCGTGATAGCGCAAGAATATCCTGATCACCTGGTCGAATTGTACGGTTTGCCTTTACCCAAAGAAAATCAAGGGAATAATGAAGCAGCGCGCCTCACTCATCTGTATGATCGACAGATGGGCGAGTTCGCGTGGAGCAGATCAGAGCGCATTCGCTACCAGGGAATGGATGGCGATGAGATTGATGGCTGGCTGGTACACCCGGCAGGAGCTCGCGAGGGTACCCGATATCCGCTCCTGCTTAACATTCATGGCGGGCCGCACTGGGCCTTTGGCGTCGGATTGGATCCTATCATGCAATATATGGCTGCTCAAGGCTTTGCCATCTTCTATTGCAATCCGCATGGCAGCACAGGCTGTGGAGAAGCTTTCATGCGCTCCGTGCTTGGCGACTGGGGCGGGAAAGATTTCCAGGATATCATGCGCGGCGTCGATGAGTGCATAGCGCGAGGCGTGGCTGACCCGCAAAGGCTGGCTGTGACAGGTTATAGTTATGGCGGCTTCATGACCATGTTCATCATTGGGCACACCGATCGCTTCAAAGCGGCTGTGCCAATGGCCGGAGTTTCCAATCTTTCCAGCTTTGTGGGTTCTTCAGATATCGGTTTCTGGATGGTCTTACAATCGAAGGGCTATCCCTGGGATCCGGAGCGCGAGGCTTATTATCGCGAGCGCTCCCCGATCACCTCTGCTGCTCGTGTGACCACGCCGGTGCGCTTCATTCATCCCGAACATGACCTGCGCTGCCCTATCGAGCAGTCCGAGCAATTTTACATGACGCTGAAGATGATGGGGAAGGTGCCGGTTGATTTTGTGCGCAGCCCGGCTTCCTGGCACGCCAGCACCACAAAACCGAGCCAGTACTTTGCGCGCTGGGAGAAGATGCTGGAGTGGTTCCGCAAATACGTGGAGATTCGTGCGGAGGAGTATGATTAGGAATTGCCTTCTTCGGTTAGTCGCTGCGCGGCATAGCCTAACGCTGCGCGTATGTCCTCGGGTTGTAGGTAATATTCGTAGATTACCTCGTCGATGCTCATGCCGCCAGCGAGCTTTTCCAGCACAAGTGCCACCGGTACTCGAGTTCCCTTGATAACTGGCTTACCATGGAGAATATCCGGGTCAGAGATAATCCCTGGGTACAATTCTACTGCTTGCTTAGACATTTGTTACCCCTCTCGTGTTTTACGAAGTAGATAAAAATTCTTCCGTAATAAGCACTTCTTAATTATACTACTACAGCCGGCAACAAACTACTTTATCGCACGCTCCTCACCTGCTTGATCACCAGCGTTCCCAGGCCGAAGTAGAAGATGGTCACGATGAATAATGTCGTATAGCCAATGTGATTGGGGAGGGTGTGCATCAACTGGAGCAGAACGCCACCGATGGTGATGCCGATCACTTGCGGCAGGATGCCCATGGCAGACCAGATGCCCATGAACTTGCCGGCTTCATCGGTTGGTGGCAAGGCGTCGGTGGTCAGCGCCCAATCGACGCTGGTGTATGCTCCGTAACCAATGCCGAAGAATGCGCCTGCTATGAGGGCAGCGTACTGGTTTTGGAAGATGATGAAGATCGCGCAGACAATCGTCATCATCGCGCCTGAGATGTAGACCATGCCTTTGCGTCCCCAATGGTCTGATATCCAGCCGGCGATAACCGAGGTCGGCAACGCCATCAGCAGCAGGATAGGCAAGAAGAGCGTCCCGGAGAATTGCTCGCCGGAAAAGGGTGTGTTGAGAATGATCGTCCTCACGCCGCGACCACCCAGCACGTCGTCAAAATAATATTGGAGAAAATAAAAAATGCCCCAGATTCCCATCATTACGAGCAGGCGGGCGAGCAATACCCATGAAAGATCGGGATAGCGACCCGGTTTGAAGAAGAATTTTCGTAATACTGGCATAAGTCGAAAATGAGCGCGCTCTGCGCTCTGTAAAGGTACCTCTTTCACAGTGAGCACAGTGTAGGCCACGAAGATGATCTGGACGATAGCAATGAACATGAAAATATCTACGATCTCATTCCTGTACATGGGCAATGGATCGTTTTTGTTGACGATGATCCCTGCAACGACCGATCCGATAATCGTGCCGAGCAAGGTCAGAAGACCATTGAAGCCTGCGGTCAATCCGCGCTGGTTTTGCGGTACCTTGTCGGCGATGATCGCACTCCACGGAGAGTTTGCCAGGTTGTTGCTGAACTGTAAGAGGAGGAACAGCAGGGCAAAGATGAGTAAGAGAACCGCGTGAGAAGATGTAAAGCTGGGAGAGTAGGCAAAAGCGATGAGGACGGCAATATTGAGGATGGTGCCAATGATCATGAAGGGGCGACGACGGCCCATGCGGAACGTAGCGTAGTCGGAGATCGCGCCAACCAGGGGATTGACCACGACGGCTACGAGCGTTCCCCACGTGACCACGAGCACGAGGTTGATATCTTTCTGGGCCGGGTCGAGCAGTTTGGCGACCATGCTGGGGATAACGATGGCAAGCAGCGCCTGCCAGTGAATGTTGTTCGCGAACCAGAAAACGTTGAGATTGATCTGCTCGAAGAGGGAAACGCGGCGAGGCAAGGTCGTAGCTGCCGGGCTGGTTTGGACGGGCGCAATGAATTGCGCCCCTACGCCTGGCTTGTCAATACTCTCCATATGTGCTGCCCCCTCTTTATGAATGAAAAGTGGGTAGATGCTAAGGTTATTCATGAGGTAGACCTGATGCTAATTATACTGTTGGGTGATTGTTCTGGCAAGGTCGAAATGAAGGGAGTAGGGCCGTTCAAAGCCGGAAAGATCTAACTTCCAAAAACCTATTGCTCTGATCGCTGTATAATGGTACACTGATAATAAGTGAAGGAAAGCGAGCTGAGAAATTCATACCCGATATTCATATCTTTAAGGGTGAGAGAAAACCATGATAAAAGCATTGGAAGAAGCATTTAAGGAAGTAGCACAGCTTCCTGAGGACGAACAACGATACATTGTTGAGATTATAAGGCAGGGAATAGCTTCAGAGAGGCGCTGGCAAGCTCTTTTTCAAGATCCCAGGTCTGAACGCCTCCTGGAAAAGCTGGTAACCGAGGCACTTGCAGAAGATGCGGCTGGGGAGACAGAAGAGATTCGTGGAGAGAACTTTCTCTCATGAAGTCGAAGCGCAGCAAGCAATTTCGTGCCCTTTTTGCAGAATTGCCAGAGTCAGTACAACGGCAGGCAAATGAAGCCTACCGACTCTTTCGAGCCAATCCCTCACATCCCAGCTTAGCTTTTAAGCAAGTCAGTCCTCGCGGCCCTGTCTATTCGGTGCGCATAGGTCTTCATTATCGCGCCCTTGCTATCCGCAAGCCAGACTATCTTCTCTGGTTCTGGATTGGATCCCACGCTGACTATGATAAGATGCTTTCTCGTCTGTAAAAGAAGTATGAGTTTGCCAGGGCAGACTAGGCCCTCCCCTACCCTGATAGGTTGTGATCTATGTTAAGAGGAGATACTCTCTTAGTTCCAGTTCTCGACGTATTCATTCTCGCCCAGGCTCTCCAGCCAGCGCTCAAGGTCAAGAGCGGCGCGGCAGCCATCACCGGCTGCAGTGACAGCCTGGCGGTAGCGATGATCGGTTACATCGCCGGCAGCGAAGACGCCTGGGATGTTGGTCATCGTATATTCGACCGGGACAATATACCCGGCTTTGTCCATGTCGATCACGCCCTTAAACAGGTCGGTGTTCGGCTTATGCCCGATAGCCAGGAATAATCCCTGAACAGGCAGGATGCTCTCTTCGCCCGTTTTCACGTTGCGCAGTCGCAGCCCTGTGACTGCATCCTCGCCCAGCACCTCGGTCACTTCTGTATCCCAGATGAAGCTGATCTTGGGGTTCTTAAAGGCGCGATCCTGCATGATCTTGCTGGCCCGCAGGCTGTCGCGCCGGTGGATTACCGTCACATGGCTGGCATAACGGGTCAGAAATGTGGCTTCCTCCAGCGCGGTATCACCGCCACCGACAACCGCCACGTCCTTATTTTTAAAGAAAAAGCCATCACAGGTTGCACAGGCGCTCACTCCGCGACCCTGCAAGCGTTCCTCGCTAGGTAAGCCCAGCCACTTTGCGCTGGCTCCGGTGGCTATAATAACAGTGCGGGCTTTGTATTCACCTGAGTCTGCTGTAATGGTAAATGGCCGTTTACTGAAATCTACTGAGATCACGTCTTCGGGGAGCATCTCTGCCCCGAAGCGGCGGGCTTGCGCCTCAAATTTCTCCATCATCGGCGGGCCAAGAATGCCCTCTTCAAAGCCAGGATAGTTCTCTACATCACTCGTCAGCATGAGTTGCCCGCCTGGCTGGTATCCCTGGAACATCAATACAGAGAGGTTAGCGCGCGCGGCGTAAATTGCGGCTGTATATCCTGCTGGCCCAGAACCAATAATGATCGTATCATAAAGCTTTGCCATGATTGCGGTATGCCTCTCTTATCCACGTAATCGTTCTGTTTGTGATAACGTGCAGGGAGGGTATTTTATTCCCTTGCTATCTATTGTACCAGCCTGTTATGGGGTAGATATTTAGAGATAAGCCCGGACAGCGCTTCCTATGGAACAGCCGGCACGTCAACACATGTCATGTTGAGCGAAGCGAAACATCTGAGCCGATCGACTGAGATCCTTCGCTTCGCTCAGGATGACATGAGAGAATCCCTTCTTGCAAGATATTGGCTGGCGTGATACGCTACTGTGCGGGCTTCTAGAGAAAGCCAGCGATATGCAAAATCATAGGAAAATCTAATGCCAATTGTCACTGTTACAAATGTAGGGAAATCATTTGGGGCGGAGCGCATTTTTGCCGGTGTGAGCTTTTATATCAATGAGCACGATCGTATCGGGCTGGTTGGGCCGAATGGGGCCGGGAAGTCAACGCTGCTGAATATCCTGGCCGGGCGCGAGATGCCTGATGAAGGAAGCGTTGCCATCGGGCGCACTGTTCGTATTGGCTATCTCCCACAGGTGATCGACTTTCACCCTGAGAACTCCTTGCGTAAAGAAATGCTCACGGTTTTTAGGGAGGTACGCGCCTGGGAGCAGGAACTGAACGAACTGGCTCTGGCGCTGGCTGCATCTGCATCCCAATCTGATGATGCGCTGCACGAGCAACTTCTGCAGCAATATGCTGACCTGCAAACCCGTTTTGAGCACGCAGGCGGCTATACCTATGAATATCGTGTAGACCAGGTGCTGGATGGCCTGGGATTTACTCGCGAACAACAGCAGGCTCCCGTCTCACAGCTCAGCGGAGGCCAGCAGACACGCGCCGCGCTGGGAAAATTGCTGCTGCAAGAGCCTGACCTTTTGCTGCTAGACGAGCCAACAAATCACCTCGATTTAACAGCTCTGGAATGGTTAGAAGGCTATCTAGCGAGCTGGAAGGGCGCAATGGTTGTTGTGGCTCATGATCGCTACTTCCTGGATAAAATTGTGTCGCGCACCATTGAGATAGCCTTTGGCCGCATTGAGGAGTATCCAGGAAATTATACGCGCTACCTCCAGTTGCGTGAAGAGCGCATGGAGCGACGTATGCGCGAATACGAGGAGCAGCAGGCCCATATAGCGCATACCGAGGAGTTTATTCGCCGGTATAAAGCGGGCCAGCGCAGCCGTGAAGCACGTGGTCGTCAAAAGCTGCTGGATCGCCTGGAGCGTGTCGAGCGCCCGCAGGATTTTCCTGAGATGCGCTTTGAGTTCAGCCCGGTTGTGGATAGCGGCCAGGTTGTGCTCTCGACGCACAAGCTTGTGGTGGGCTATCCAGGTAATAACCCGGGGCATGCCGGGCCAGTTGAGTTACTCAGGGTCGCCGACCTGGAACTTTTGCGGGGTGATCGCGTTGGCCTGATCGGTCCTAACGGCTCCGGCAAAACGACGTTGCTGCGGACGCTGATCGGCGAGCTGCCGCCCCTGAGCGGGCAGGTTCATATAGGCCATAATGTGCGTATCGGCTACTATTCGCAGACCCATGCCAACCTCAATCTTGAACGCAGTGTTATTCAGGAGATCCAGCAGGTCAGCGCCTTGAGTAACGAGGGCGCGCGAACCTTTTTGGGGCGTTTTCTCTTCTCTGGAGATGACGTATTCAAGCCCATTGCATCGTTGAGCGGGGGAGAGCGCAGCCGTGTGGCCCTGGCAAAACTGACGTTGCAGGGGGCTAATGTGCTTGTTCTGGACGAGCCGACGAACCATCTCGACCTGCCATCGCGCCAGTTCCTCGAGGAAGTCCTGGCGGACTTTGAGGGCACGCTACTCTTTGTCTCGCACGATCGCTACTTCATCGACCGCCTGGCAACGAAAGTCTGGGTTATCGAGGATGGAGTGCTGATCCCTTATCTTGGGAACTATACCGAGTATCGCACACGCAAACGCCCGCTTGTACTGGATGTTCCAGCGCTTGCCAGCAGCGCATCACGCAGGAACGGCAATACGAAAGAAGATGCGGCGGCAGCCAGGCTCTCTACCTCACGAGTTAAATCAAGCACAAAGAAAAGTAGTAAGGCAAAAGTTCGCACCCTGGAGGATGTCGAGCGGGATGTCGAAGAGGCCGAGGCGCAGGTAAAAGCGATAGAGGAAGCACTGGGGCAGGCTGCACTCAACGCGGATGCTGCCAAACTGAGACAACTGGCAGCCAACTACGAGCAGGCCAGAGCGCATGTGGACGTGCTTCTTACAGAATGGGAGCAGCTTGCAGAGACGGCAAGCTGATAGAACCATGATGGTTGTGATGCTATTCACCAACCCTTTCGAAGCTGCTCAGCCATTAGTGATATCTGTCTGGTAGTACCAGAGCAGAGAGCCCGTATTAGCCTGCAAGGCATATATAATCCCGTTAACGGCGCTCACATAGAGGATGTTGTCCAGGAGAATAGGGGTATTGAATACCTGGCCAATTGGGGTGTAGCGCCAGAGGAGAGTACCGTTGCTGGTACTCAGAGCAAACACAGCAAGGCTGGCCGATCCAACATAGATGATGCCATTGGTTACTACGGCACTCATAGGAGCATCGCCGGTAGTGTAGTGCCAGAGCAAATCACCATCGCTGGCACGCAAGGCGTAGATGGAGTTGTTGCCCTGATCGACGTTGGCACCGGTATAGACAATTCCGTTGCTTATTGCAAACAAGGTGCCCCAACTGTCCTTGCCATTGTTCATAGTATACTGCCAGAGGGGAATTCCATCGCTGGCCTGCAGGGCATAGAGAGAAGCTACTCCCGATTTGAAAGGCATTGTTTGCTCTTTAAAGGCGGTTCTGGCAAGGTAGCCGCCGCTACTAGTACTTGTAGGGGCAGGAGCCAACGAGACTTTCATCGCGATAGTGTAGGCAACTCCATTAAGAACAACCGGGGGTGAGAAACCCGTGCTGGGAAGGCTGAAATGCCAGAACTGGTTTCCATCACTAGCGTGCAAGGCGGTGATGCCATCTGGTGTGTCCAGGTAGACCACTCCATCTGTGACTACCGGCTGATAGATGTACCCATGAGTAGTGAAATGCCAGAGAAGAGAGCCGTCGCCAGCCCGCAGAGCGTAAATAGAGCCAGAACCTTGATCTACGTATGCATCTGCATAAACGACGTTATTGACCACGATCGGTGAGCTGCCGGATGGACCTTGTATCGTGACATGCCAGAGTATGGCTCCATTGCTGGCCTGCAAGGCGTAGAGTGTGTTATCTCCAGCAGCTATATAGGCAACACCATTCACTACTGTCGGTGGGTATAGGTAACCACGGCGAGTAAACTGCCACAGGGGAGTGCCGTCATTGGCTCGGAGAGCGTAGACAGAACCGGGTCCCTGGTTTATATTTGCGCTAGCGTAAACAATCCCATTGACGACACGTGGCGGCTCGTCAACCGATCCTTGCGTCTTGTAGCGCCAGAGAAGGGAGCCAGCTCCGGCTCGCAGCGCATAGACAGCGTTATCGACCGAACCAGCGTAAACTACTCCGTCTACCACCGTTAGACTCACATTATGACCACTGAACGGTGACCCGAGAACGGGGGTTGGTGTGGATGCCTGGGTCGGAGTCGGATTCAGGTGAGAGGAAGTGCCAGACGAAGAAGGGTGTACCCAGTGAACAAGTACTAGCCAGGACAACGCGATCCCTGCAATGAGCAGGACTGTCAGCACCCCCTCGCCTATACGTACTGCTAGGTGGTGTTTGGGTTTGACCGGAACTGCTTGTGGGAGAGAACTGTCTGAGTTGGCTCTTTCATCTACGCCGGTCGATGCCATACTATCATCTTCCTCTTGCCAAACTGCAATCCATCTACGCCATCTCCTTCTGAGGTCAGTGAGCTTTGCCAGCAATAATTGTGCTGGTTCATCCAGGCGCCTGCCGTTCTGTTTTTGAGTTGTGAGAGGGGTAGCTGATATGGGCGGAGATGAAGCAGGGGGGTGTAACTGCTGGAGCTGCGATTGCGCTGCCTCATGCACGTACATATCCGCTTTGCTATACAGAATATCTGCAAGTGACTCGTCAGGCACTTGTGTGCCCAGTTCTGCCAGGGTCAAAGCCGCTATCTCTCGCACAGACCCTGCAGGATCGTGTAGTGCAGCTACCAGTTGCTCGATGGGTACGTTCTTGTCCAGCTTCCCTAGCACTCGCACTGCTGTAGCTCGTACGGTTTCGTCCTCATCACTCAGTGCTACCATGAGCGATTCGATAGGAGCCTGCTCACCCAGTTCTCCCACTGTGCGTACCGCCGTTGCTCGCACATGCCAGTCGGGGTCTTTTAAGGCAGCTAGAAGACGATCCATCTGATTTATAGGTTGCATTGATATATGTGCTTGCCTGATACGGTTTAACACTGATGGAATGAGAGAAGCTGGAGCCTGGACAACGGACAGCTCCATTGCCTGCCCGGCAGGAGCGTCAACATCTATCATCGGGATCGGTTCGTTATCGTTGTGTTCCATCGATTCATCTCGTTTCGTTGGCTTGTGCTGCTATCGCTTTGCGCAACAATTGTATACCACGGTGTATCTTGGCTTTGACGGTTCCCACCGGTTCATTCAGGAGTTCGGCTATCTCTCGATAGCTGAGATCCTCAAAATAGTGAAGGTTGACCGTCACCCGGTATTGCTCTGGAAGCAAGGATACCTTTGTCTCAAGCTCACGCCTCCACTCGCGCCAGTAAACTTCCCTGCTCGGTTCTACTACCTGATCCTCGATCTCAAGCAGGGGGCTGTCCTCCGAGGTATCCAATGATACTGATGGAGGTTCTAAGCGACGAACATGATTGCGGAAGACGTTCAGGGTGATCTGGTAGAGCCACTGTCGGAGCTGCAAAGTTCGGATGCGTGAGGTAGGATAATTCTTGAGAGCGTGATGCGCACGCAGAAAAGCCTCTTGGACGATGTCTTCCGCATCCTGTGCATTGCCGACCTGGCGCAGGGCAAAGGCGTACAGTCGATGCTGATAAGCCAGCATAAACAGTTCAAAATACCTATCCAGATCCGCTGCCAGGAGTACTGGCAAGTCCGCATACTGCTGATCCATGACGGCCCTGCTGCGCTTTTATTCGCCACTTCTACTTGCTAAAACACCGAAAAGGCCGAAGGTGTTGCAGGAAATGCTTTGAGCAGGAGGTATGCTGGGAATAGCCACGGGTCTGTATGGAGACTCGGCCGCTCAAGGCTTTCTCCTGACACCAATGATGAGGCCAGCGATGAGACCTCCTAAAGAGAGCATGAGTGGTACGGCTGCCGCGACGACAAGCCAGGCACCGAGAAAGAGTATGGGGATCAACATTGGGGGATTGGCCTGCGCTATGGCCAGGAGGCGTGCCTGTCCAAACTTGTACAGGCCTCCCGCGATGGCTATTGCTGCTATACTGAAGAGCAGAGTCAGGCCAAAGCGGGCAAATCCATAGAGATAAGAGCCACGTGCTGCATTGACACAGAGGAGAGCTAATCCCAGGCTTTGCATCGCCAGTGCCCATATAACCGGTAGATGGGGCTGGGCTAGGGGTAATCCCGCGCCAACAGCGCCCAGAACGAAGCCAAAGAAATGAATGGCTGCACCGGTGAAAAAGGATGCTGCTCCGCCAGCCCTTGGAGAAGCTGTTGTCATCTTCTGGCTCTCCCTGATACTCTGCATGGTGGCCATATGATCCATGATATTCGTTTTGAGGGTGTATGTTTCGGGATTGCCAGGGTCAAGCTCAAGTGATTGTTCGACTGCTTCTAATGCTGGCTGGTAATGCCCGGTATTTGCCAAAAGGGCGGCCCGCAAACTCCAGACCAGGGCATTGCTGGCATCTAACTGGATGAGCCGGTCGGAGATAACCAGGGCGTCCTGGAAGCGGCCTACGGTGCCGAGCAATTGAGCCTTGAGAATGAGAGCGGCAGTATCTGCCGGGTTCATTTGAAGGGCGCGCTCTATATAATTGAATGCCTCAGCGAGATTCTGCAGTTGTATCAGGTGCCGTGCTTGCCGCAAGAGCATTGCGCTCTGCTGCTCTGTTGACAGCGATGAAAGCTGCCCCGTAGTTCTGGGTGAAATCTGCGCGGTTGCGGCAGGAGCATGACTATACGCTGTCTGGGGTTGAGCTGTTAGTGTTCCGGTCGAGGCGGACTGTAGCGGAGTATTGGGAGGCTCTGATGCGAATGGCGACTTGAATGGCTCGCTTTGTTGCTTTGGGAGCTGCTCGCCTGACTGAGATGAAGCCAGATCGGGCATTTCACCCGTCAAAATGATGGGATGGTAGGCCTGCCCAAAGAGCTGTGGGCGCTGCTGTTCGCCAAGAGAACTCGAGAGGAACGAGTACAGGCTTTGGATTGTAATTTGCTTCGTGGCCGGGCCGGCAGCGGAGCCGCATAAGCCTAAAAGCAGGCGGTGGGCGAATATTCCGAGATACTTTTCTCCCAACTCGGGAGCAAACTCATTGCCCCGGCAAGAATAGAGAATGACCCGGTCATTGAGCCGCTGCAAGGTATTCAGGGTGGTTGGGCCGAGAAGCGGCCTGGCATCATAAAAGGATAGACGCTTCGTAGTCCAGGCATGGCCGGATTGGAAACAATCGAGCATAAATATGACTTGAGAAGCCTGGCTTTTGCTCATGGCCTGCTGCGCCAGTGATGGGAAGTGCAGGCCTGTTCCCGGCTGCCGGTACTGGGTATTTGCCAGTGCAAGATAGCCTTCGCCAGTCTTTTCATCGAGGAAGGCATGCCCGGCAAAATAGAGAAAAACAAGGTCGCCTGGCCGCGCCATATTGATACATTGCTGCGAGATGAGCGCTTCCACCAGTTCCCGTGTTGCATATGCGCCCTGCACATACTGTATATCGGCGGGTGACCAGTTGCCGCCTCTCACATTGACCAGCCACTGTGCAAGGGCTCGTGCATCGGTTTCGGCATATTGCAAGGGCCGGAAGGCAGCATCCTGATAGGAATTGATGCCGATAATCAGTCCCAGGCGCTTGCCCATTGCGTTTTACTCCTCAACGTGTGACTCATTCGTAGATAATATGATTATTGTACGACACTGTATGGCAACAATAAAAATGAATTGAAACGAATGAGTACTTTTGGAGGGTAGTATGCCTCGTGTGATTGGGCTGACGGGCAATATTGCCTGCGGGAAAACGGTTGTAGGCCATATGCTGCTAGAGCTGGGCGCTGAACGGTACATCGATGCGGATGCCGTTGTGCATAGACTCTACCAGGCTGGCCAGCCAATTGCTGTGAAAGTGGCCGAGGTCTTTGGCCCAGGTGTGATAGCCGCTAATGGGAGCGTTGATCGCAAAGCGCTAGGGGCTATTGTGTTTCATGATGCTGAGGCCATGCGGCGCTTAGAGGCCATTGTTCATCCGGCAGTGAGCGCGGCCCTGGCGCAGGAGCTGGCTACCGTCAGCCCATCTGGGATTGCAGTGATTGACGCCGTTAAACTCCTGGAGAGCGAGTCTGGAGCCTTCAGCCAGAGTAAGTGGCTGGTGATTTGTGCAGAAGAGCAAGAACTTGCGCGTTTGATAGAGCGCAGTGGCCTGAGTGAGGAGGAAGCGAGGGCACGCATTCGCGCTCAACCATCCATAGAGCCAAGGTTGCCGCTGGTTGACGAGGTTATCGATAACAGCGGTTCGTTGGAAGAGACGCGCCGCCAGGTTGCTGAAGCGTTTGAACGCTTCCAGAAGCGCTTTCCGGCTTAAGGTGAAGGAATATAGCTATCCTTTGGGGTGATTATCAAGAGAGAGCCGATAATGATGTTACATTTCATTATCGGCTCTCTCTTGATAATCACCCCAAAGGATCGAGCCCCATGCATATTCAGCTTGACATCAGGATGGAGAGCGGATTATCATCAATCAAAAGGAGCAGAAGGGTGATCAAAGAAACCGAGAACAGTCATGGCCAGGATGGGGGCCGATTATGAGTAATCACACGTGTTATATCGAGCAGTTTCCGCATAGTTTACCGCACCGGGACGAGGCGGAGTTACGACCCTGTGGGCATTATGCATGCGCGCCACATACAATTACGTACTATGGGACGGGCGATGATGATGAGCTGGTGGGAGATTATTGCCTGGTGTGTTATGCGCGCAAGTTTCCCCAGCTCTGCCCGGATCGCTTGCTGAGACAGGCGATTTTGGAAGGCAACAAATAAGAGAAATCAAATGGGCACGGCTGCCCGATCGCCTTTGCCGAAAATAGTGTCCATAGCCTCGGGAGCATAGCGCTCAACGATCGATTCGGTGATGGCGTTGGCGCGGCATATTTCACCGAACATGCTCGCGCTGCGACGAGGAATGCGCTGCTGGGTGGGCGGGTCAAGCTCGATCAGGCCGAAGCGGGCGACCCAGCCGTTGTTCCACTCGAAGTTATCTACTAATGTCCAGTGGAGGTAGCCCCGCACCGGAATGCCCTCACCTATGGCCCGGTGCACCATAGCAAGGTGCTCCAGAATGGCGCGGGGGCGCCGGGTATCCAGAGCGTCGCTAAAGCCATTTTCCGTGATATAGATGGGTTTGTTGCCCTGGGTACGACGGTAGATGTCTTTCAAGACGCGATACATACCCTGAGGATAGATCTCGCCGAAAGAGTTATCCAGGCCAGGATCATTGCGCATGGCGCCAGGGCGCACAAAGCGGCGACCAAAAAGCTCGGATGGATTGCCGGGATCAAAGCGCACCATTTCGCGGGTATAATAGTTCACGCCGTGGTAATCCCGGCTGCCGGCTGCCCGTGCGATAGGGGCAAGAAACACACTCAGGGGGAAGGTGAAACGGCCGCTTTCAGCAGCCTGCAAGGCCGCCCAGTCGAAATAGGTTTCTTGTATCCAGGAAACGGCCTGGTCAAGCGGCGAGAAGGGATTAGCCGGATCGAAGAGACGATAGTGCAGGCAGTAACCTATCATGCCCTCAGGCTGCAGGCGGCGAATAGCATAAAAGGTTTCGACATGAGCTTGCATCATGTTGCGCAAGACGTGGAAACCTCTAAAGAAGTTTTGCTCGCCGGGAGGGAATGAGCCTATAACGTATCCCTGGGTCGCGTAGACATTCGGCTCGTTAAAGGTGAGCCAGAAATCACACAGGTCACGTAGAGCCTGGACAACACGGGTAGCATAGCGCACAAAGAAACGGATATTGCTCGCCTTTGCGAACCCACCACGATCGGCGAACCAGAGCGGTTCGGTAAAGTGGTGCAGGGTCAGGATGGGTTTCATATGGCGCTGCCGCAAATCGATCAGCATAGCGCGGTAGCGATCGAGGGCAGCGGTATCCCATTTCCCCTCTAATGGCTCAATCCGGCTCCACTCAAGGCTGAGGCGCAGGGCATTATTCTCCATCTGCTCGGCCAGGTCGAAATCCCGCTCTGCCTGCTCCCACCAGTTGCTGGCCCTGCCACACGACTCACCTGAGAGGATATGGCCCTGCTGCTCCCAGCGATACCACTGGTTGTTGGTATTGCCTCCTTCGCATTGATAGGATGAAGATGCAGTACCCCACAAAAATCCTTCAGGAAATTGCAGGGCGCGCTGCCTTGCCATGCCAGGTCTCCTTAGAAATGCCTCAACTCAATGCACTTTTATGTATTATAACCCAAAAAAAGAGGACACCCTTCGGAAAGAGTGTCCTCACTTTGCATTGACTTGCGGTTTGGTTTTGGTGCTACTCACGGATGCGCCTGGCAGGAAGCGGGCGCACCAGCGGGCTCATGAGGGGCAGGTCTCTTTTGCCGCGAGGCAGGCGCTGGCGTACCAGGTAATCGGGTGCGCGAGCGAGATCGCCTTTTTCAAGCGTCACATCGGGACCGAAGCGGTTGAAGAAGGACAGCTCGAAGTTGGGCGTCTCGCCCAGAGCGCCATGAGGACAGACCTCGACGCAGTCGCCGCAGAAGATACAGCGGTCGAGCGCAAAGGCGTAACGCTTCAATGTGCGCTCCGCCATCATCAGTGAGCCGGTTGGGCACACCTGTACGCAGGCGCCGCAAGAGACGCAGTCGGTATCATGCAGGCTGACATTGAACGGCGTTGAAACGATAGTATCAAAGCCCTTCCCGAACATACCATAGCAGTCAGGGCCGATCACATCGTGACAGACGCGCACACACTGCGTACAGTTGATACACTTATTTGGATCGCGCAGGATGAAGCTGTGCGAGAGATCCACATCATAATCATGGTAGTCGCTCGGCTCACCATCGTGGAAGCGGTTATCGACCAGCCCGTGCTCGATGCTGTACTTTTGCAGGTCGCATTGCCCTGCAGCCGGGCAGACGCACTGCAAACAGCGAGCCGATTCGCGCTCCGCCTGCTCTTTGGTATAGCCCATCTCGATGATCTTGAAATTGCGCTTGCGATCCTCGTAAGGAAGCATGGGCATCTTGACTTTTGGCTCAACCGGCTTGTATGGGACAATATCGAAGAGATCGGGCTTGCGCTCCTCCAGTTCCAGCCGGCGCGCCACCTCATCCATGTTCTCACCATTCAGGAAAGCATGGATGGAGCGAGCAGCCAGTTTGCCCTGCGCAACGCACTCAATGATGGTCTTGGCTCCCATCTGCGCATCACCGCCGGCAAACACACCCCAGCGATCCGTCATATAGTTATGCGGGTTGGTCTGGATAGTCTGATGTCTCGTCCACTTGACTCCGGATTTCTCATCGAGCACGTCTTTATCGGGCTTCTGGCCAAAAGCCGGAATGATGGTATCACATTTAATAGAGAATTCGGAGCCGGGTATTGGAACGGGGCGACGGCGACCACTGGCATCTGGCTCGCCCAGCTTGTTCCTGATAAATTCAAGGCCCGCTACCTTGCCATCCTCCACAATGACTTTGGTTTGCTGGACATAGAACATCAATTCCGTGCCCTCAGCCTCAGCATCCTCAATTTCCTCCATCGTCGCCGTCATTTCCTTGATTGAGCGGCGGTAGCCGGTATGCACCTTTGCACCAAGACGCAGCGAGGTGCGCGTACAGTCAAAGGTGGTAAACCCACCACCCAGCACAACAACTTCGCGCCCCTCCTGGACGGGTACGGGTTTCCCCTCTACCTTGTCTGCCAGGAAGGCGATGGCATTAATCACTCCTTCGGCATCTTCACCAGGCACATCCAGAGGGTTACTGGTCCAGGCACCAATGCCAAGATAGACGGCATCAAAGCCCTGGGCAAAGAGGTCATCGATAGTGAAGTCCCTGCCCAGCTTGACGTTGCACTGCAGGTCTACGCCCAGCTCCCACACATGATTAAGCTCGCGATCCATCATGTCCTTCTGCAAGCGGTACTCCGGGATACCATAGCGCAACATGCCACCGGGCTGGGGCTGCATATCGAAAATCTTGCAGTAGTGGCCCTTCAGGGCGAGATAATAGGCGCAGGTGAGACTGGCAGGGCCGGCGCCAACAAGGGCGACTTTCTTGCCTGTGGGTGGGTCTTTGACAAAGGGAATGGGAGGATCGAGCAGGCAGGTTTCGGCTGCATAGCCATGCATGCGACAGATGGCAATTTCTTCCTCAACCAGCGCGCGGCGGCAGGCTTTTTGACAGGGCGCCGGGCACGTCAGGCCCAGGATATATGGGAAAGGCAGCACCTCTTTGACCAGGCGAGCCGCCTCTTTCATCGAGCCTTTGGCGATCAGTTCCAGGTAGCCAGGAATATCAATGTGTGTTGGACAATCAATCTGGCACGGTGGCTGGCAGTAGGCGTTGTGGTCAGAGAGTATCATCTCCAGGTTAGTTCGCCGGATATGGAATAGCTCATCCGAATTGGTAGTCACGACCATGCCTGGAAGCGCCGCTATGTTACACGCAGGCAAAGGCCTCGGCTCCCCTTCGATGTGCACAACGCACATGCGGCAAGTTGCCGACGGCTCAAGCTTTTCGTCATTGCACAAATTAGGAATATCGGTAATTCCATTATCAATGGCCGCGCTCAGGATCGTCTGGCCCTCATATGCCCGCACGACTTTACCATCAATGGTGAACGTGAAGCTCGGTTGGCCAGCTTCGTTACGAACCAGGGGGCCTGCCTGCTCCTGAACGATTGGTGAAAAGTTATCTCGCACTGATATTGCCATGGACTTCCTCTTCCAAGTGCATAAAAGCACAATTACGACACATCGTACTCTGCTCTATGGTAACACATGCTTGGTCACAAAGCGATGAGCGCGTACCGGGACACAGGTTCCCGTTGGGCACTCTTGCTCTTCAATATGCTTCTGGAAATGATCGGGCCAGTAGCGCTTAGCCGTCTTGAGCGGGTTCGGCGCGTGTACGCCAAAGCCGCACAACGACCCATTGGGGACATAATCGGCAAATTCATCCAGCAGGTTGAGATCGCTACTGACACCCAGATCGCTCACAATTCCTTCGAGAATCCCCGCTATACGCTTGACACCGACGCGGCAGGGAACACATTTGCCGCAAGACTCTACCGAAAGATAGCGGCTGCGTTCCATGGCCCAGGCCACCATACAGGTATTGGCCGGTAGAAGTTCAATAATGCCAGAACCAACAATCGCGCCCGCCTCTTCCAACGGATCGTAATCAAACGGGGTGTTCAGTAAAGAGGTTGGCAAGGCACCGCCCTCAGCGCCACCCACGACAACAGCACGCAGGTCGCTATCGGGGCGATTGAAACCGGCATGCCGCAGGATCTCACGAAGCGTGGCTCCAAAGGGCACTTCAACGACCTTTGGTTCGCTATCGGGCACTAAGTCATAGACGGTGAGAATCTTCGTGCCAGCGCTGGTATCTGTGCCAACTTGCGTGAAGGCGGCTGGGCCATCACGGATGATCACGGGCACATTCGCCAGCGTTTCAATACAGTTAACGGCCGTCGGCTTATCCCACAGGCCGTACTGCGCAGGATAGGGTGGTCGCTGCTCAGGCATACCACGCCGTCCCTTGATGAGGGCGATCTGCACAGTTTCTTCACCACCCATGAAGCCCATATCTACACCCACAACGTTGATGGTGCAACTGAATTCGGTGCCTAAGATATCACGCCCTACCAGATTGGCCTCTAAGGCCTCATTCAAGGCGCGTTGAATAGAGGCAACTCCCTCTACATAGGTGTGGCGAGTGAACAGATAGGCTTCTGAGGCGCCTACCGCATAGGCGGCAAGCACGATCCCCTCAATGACCTGGTGAGGATTGCGCTCCATCAGGGAACGAGCAGCCCAGGCGCGCGGATCGGCATCGTAGGCGTTGCAGATAACATATTTGATATCGTCATCGTACCTGCGCACAATACGCCACTTTTCGCCGGTCAGCCGGCCAGCGCCACCACGCCCTCGCAGTTTCGCATCCACGACCTGCTGGATAACTTGCTCAGGTGTTTGCTCGCGAATGGCTTTCTCTAAAGCGCTGTAGCCACCCGCACGGCGGTAGGCATCGAGCGAGCGCACATCGGGATCGCTCCGCCGTCGCAACACACGATAAGAAGAATCAAACTCAGGCATCTGGCTGCCTCACATGATTAATATTCCCCCATACGCCGCGCTTATCAGGAGCCAGGCCGCGCATGGGCTGATCGTCACGTCGTATACCCTTTGCAGCAGGGGCTGGTTTAAATTTCGGGCTCATGGTCGCGATACCAAAGATATCGCTGAGATCGACCCCACGCACCTGGACGATGCGTTTAGCGGCTTGCAACGGCAGGTAGCCGTAGATATCCATGACGGCATCGAGCAGCGCGGGAATATCACCCGCCTCCTGTGGCCACTTTTCTAGCAAGGCATCAACAGCATCAAGGTCTATCTCCGGCTCCAGGTCATCCTTGACAGGCATGGCCACACAAGGAGGTACCGGCTTATCATAATATTCCACTGCGTACTCTGCGATGCGTGGGGAGTAGTAACCGGCCTTGGGGGTGCCTGTTGCCGCAGGGATCTTCTGTGTGGTAAACTTTTCAGCTCCTTCCCTGATATACGACTTGAACCAGGGCCGCACTTTCCAGCGATGCATCGGCTCATATTCAATGGTGATAGCGCGAGGAGGGCAGGCCTTTTCACAGAGCAAACAGGCTTCGCACTTGAGGTTAAATTCCGTTTCCAGGCCTTCCTCGGCTATCAGTTGAATCAAGCCGCGACTGCGGGGCGGCAACTTGGGCTTTTCATAGGGATAGAGGCGCGTTACTTTGGGCCGGAAAAGATGGCTAAAAGTCAGGCTCATGCCTGCAAGAATGCCACGCATAGACTACACCTCTATTCCCTTCTCATCACGTACCTTAAGCCCTTGCTTGGCGATCTTTTCACGCAGTTTAAGGATGCCCTCAACAAGCGCCTCGGGCCTGGGAGGGCAGCCGGGGACATACACATCGACAGGTACAATCGTATCAACACCCTGCACGGTGTAATAGCTATCGTAAAATTCGCCGCCGGAGTTGGCACACTGGCCCATACTGAGCACCCACTTAGGCTCCGGCATCTGCTCCCACAGCAAGCGCAGGCGCGGACCCATCTTGACCGAGACCGTTCCTGCCACGATCATGAGGTCGGCCTGGCGCGGGCTGGAACGAAAGACCTCCGAGCCAAAACGAGCAAGGTCGTAGTGTGATTGCGCGCTGGCCATCATTTCAATGGCACAGCAGGCCAGGCCATATCCAAGAGGCCAGACGGATTTGGAACGCGCCCAGTTCTGCGCCCACTGTATCATGTCGGCAAGGCTGGTGAGCGCAACCGGTAGTTCCTGATCTCCTGGGGTATATTCAACGGGACCGGAGGCCATCACAAGTGGCACCGGCTTGCGCCGTACTCCAGGAACCGCTGTTCTTTCATTTTCTAGACGTTCATCGCTCATAATTCCTCCGCAAAGGTCTAGCAGCACCTGTTGCTGGACTGGATGAGTTGGTATCGGCATCGCACGCCGAGAATGGGGCCTTTAGCGCTTCCCATCCCGGACTTATCCTATTATAGCACGTTTTGCCTGCGGCTGCTACAGAGAGAAAGAAGTACGCGGGCGCTTGCATAGCTGCTGGCAGCCTACTATAATGCTTATCAACAGGAGGCAACGTTACCATGAGAGACCCATACGAGCACCTACGACGCATCCAGGAAGCAATTACGAAAATTACGGGGTACGTGAGTAGAGGACGCCGTAGATTTGATAGAGACGAAAAAATACGGCTCGCGATTATCTACTACCTTGAGACGATCAGCGAGGCATCGCGCGCAATCCCTTCTCGACCTCGGTGGTCTACTTGTAGACCTTCAAGATTTACTTGGTCGAGAGGTAGACGTTGTTACCGAAAAAGGCTTGCATGAGCGCATTCGCGAGCAAGTATTAAAAGAGGCTGTTCCTCTATGACCGACATATTTGAAAGGTAGAAGAGTATGGGAACATATACAATAGCGGTGCTGCCGGGAGATGGCATCGGACCGGAGGTAATTGAGCAGGCAGTATGCGTGCTCGAGGCCGTCGAAAGGCGGTACGGGCATACATTTAACCTGGTTCACGCCCTGGTAGGAGTTGCTGCAATCGAAGCCGAAGGTGACGCTATTTCCGATAAAACGATGGAACTCTGCCAGCAGAGCGATGCCATCCTCTTCGGCGCGGTCGGAGGCGTTCCACGTTACGAGGGGCCAGACTCTAAGGTGCAGCCGGAACGATCGTTGTTTCGTTTACGAAAAGAGCTGGAACTCTATGCCAATTTGCGACCAATCCACCCCTTCAAGGCGCTCCTCAATGCCTCGACGATCAAAGCGGAGGTTTTGCAGGGGACAGACCTGATTGTGGTACGCGAATTAACCGGCGGGCTGTATTATGGCAAGCCAAGCGAAATCCGCGAGACCCCACAGGGATTGGAAGCTGTTGATACGCTCATCTATACAGAGCCGGAGATCGAGCGCATCGTGCGCACGGCCTTTGAATTGGCGCGCAACAGGCGCAAAAAGGTGACCTCGGTAGACAAAGCCAATGTGCTGAGTTCGTCGCGGCTGTGGCGAAGGATTGCGGAGCGTATTGCAGCCGGCTACCCTGATGTGATTCTTGAGCATTTGCTGGTCGATTCTTGCGCCATGCATCTTATTCGCAGGCCTGCCAGCTTTGATGTGATTGTGACGGAGAATATGTTTGGGGATATCCTGACCGACGAGGCCTCGATGCTAGCAGGCTCGCTGGGTATGCTTCCTTCGGCCAGCCTGGGAACGCGGCGAACTGCTCACGGCATGTTTGGCCTGTATGAGCCAATTCATGGCTCTGCCCCAGATATTGCCGGGCAGGACAAAGCTAATCCGATCGCTGCCATCTTGACGGCGACTTTGCTGCTGCGCTACTCTCTCAGCTTGCACGACGAAGCCGCCGCTGTTGAACGTGCGGTAGAGCAGGTTATCGAGACAGGATACCGCACAGAAGACATACGCGAAGAAGGCAAGGAGATCGTGGGTACAAAAGAGATGGGGCGGCTCATAGCGGAGGCTATTATCTAGGGGGTGCAGGGGACTTCGCCCCCTGCCGGGGTCTGGGGAACGCGGTCTGGCAGACCGTGTGCCGGGGACCCAACCTTTCTTATTCCCTAAAAGGTGAGGTGGTTATGCACTAGGGGGTGCAGGGGGCTTCGCCCCTGCCGGGGTTTGGGGTGTCCCCAACCTTTCTTATTCTCTAAAAGATAGGGTGGTTATGCATGAAGTTAAAAGGAGAACTAACCAATGAACAAAACCTTATCACAATCCCAGGGTACTCATCTCGTACTGCAAGCAATGAGAAAAGTTCCAGAACTCACCGTCTATTTCTGGATCGTTAAACTGCTCTCAACGGCTATGGGTGAATCAACCTCTGACTTCCTGGTTTTTCATATCAACCCATATGTCGCAGTAATTCTGGGATGCCTTGGCCTTGTTGTCTCGCTGGTGTTACAGCTTCTGGTACATCGCTATATAGCCTGGATTTACTGGTTAGCCGTGGTCATGGTCGCTGTGTTTGGCACGATGGCTGCCGATGTGATGCACGTCGTCCTGGGTATTCCGTATGTTGTATCAACCGTGTTTTTTAGCGTCGTGCTTGCCATTATCTTCGTTGTGTGGTATGCGACCGAGAAAACCCTGTCTATCCACACTATCAACACCCCTCGCCGCGAGTTGTTTTACTGGGCCACGGTCATAGCCACATTCGCGCTCGGCACCGCTGCAGGCGACCTGACAGCCGCAACCCTTCACCTGGGATACTTTCCCTCAGCCGTGCTGTTTGCCGTATTGTTTGCTCTCCCGGGTCTGGCTTACTGGCTATTCGGTTTAAATGAGGTTGCTGCCTTCTGGTTTGCCTACATCATGACACGGCCACTGGGCGCCTCGATTGCTGACTGGCTGGGCAAGCCCTATCTCGGTGGCCTTGGGCTGGGCGATGGCAAGATTGCCGTGGTCTTAACGATCCTGATCATCGCCTTCGTCGCCTACTTAACGGTCACCCGCGTCGATATCAAAGGCGAACCAATTGAGGCTAGGGACTAACCCATTTTCGGTTGAGGGCAGGGACCCAGGGCACGAAGCTTTTCTCGCGCTTGCTCAAGCTGCTGAGCTATACCAGCATTTGGCTGTATGGCAGCATTATCTGCCAGCTCCTGCCCTCTCTCTTGCAATTGCGCCAGCCTGGCTTCAAGAGCAGCGATCTCATCCAAAATGACCTGTCGCTGCAAGTACCAGCGGGTTACGGCTCGTTCAACACCCATGATGTTACCTCATGTCTTGATCTTAGCGAGCGGCAGCACCATAGACAAGGGCATTCAATGTGTTGATCAGCTCTTCATCCTGGTAAGGCTTGACGACGTAAGAGCTTGCTCCCAACTGCATCGCTCGCTGCTGGTGTTTGCTGGCCGCGCGCGAAGTCAATATGACCAGGGGGAGCGTGCGGTATTGTTCCTGGGCACGAACCGTTGCGATCAATTCATAGCCATCCATGCGAGGCATCTCGATATCGAGAAGAACAGCCGCAGGGGTCTCGCGTGAGATCATTTCAAGGGCTTCGACGCCATCGCGAGCTACCTGTACCTCCCAACCATGCTGCTTGAGCATATTGCCGACCACGCGGCGCACACTCGGGCTATCATCGACGACAAGAACGTACTTTGCACGCTCCGGGTGAGGAGGAGCAGCCGCCGGCGGGCTTGTGACAGCGGAGCTTTGCTGGCCGGCATTTACCCTCGCCGCTGAAGGGGTGGCTACCGGCGCCTGCGTAGCCCGCATTCCTCCCTGCATATCGCGACGCAGGGGGATGGAAGGACTCGCTATACCCCCAACGAGGATTGGTCGAGCTGAGAGCAGTTCGCTCAACTCCAGAATAAGCACAACGCGCCCATTGCCCATCACTGTACCACCGGCCACACCCCGTACATGCCGCAGGTGCGGGCCGAGGTTTTTCATCACGACATCCATTTTGTTCTTGATTTCATCAACGACCAGCGCTACACGATGCCCACCGGCATTCACGAGTAATACCTGCGATTTCTCATCCATCTGGCCGGACGGCAACGATAACAGTTGTGCCAGCACCTGCAATGGATATAGCTCGTTCTGTACGACCACCGCCGGTTGGCCGGCCACTATGGTGCGTTTGTAGCCATCCAGGCGACCGATAGCCTCTACTACGACAGTTGGAATGGCAAACTGCTGGCCACCAGCCATCACCATCATCGTGCTCTGGATCGCCAGGCTGGTCGGGAACTTCATCGTAAATGCCGTCCCCTCACCAGGCATAGACTCGACCTCAAGCGTACCGCGCAGGCGCGAAACGCTATCGCGCACAACATCAAGGCCGACGCCACGCCCACTTTCCTCGCTCAGCGTTTCTGAAGTAGAGAAGCCTGGGCGGAAGATGAGGTCAATCAGGTCACTCTCGCTCAGTGGTTGATCGGGACGAATCATGCCACGAGCAACAGCAGCGCGTCGGATACGCTCCGGATCGATGCCAATCCCATCGTCACGGATTGTGATGACAACCTGATTTCCCTCATAACGAGCAGAAAGTTTGATCAGGCCAGCGCGCGGCTTGCCTTTTTGCTCTCGCACCTCTGGGCTTTCAATAGCATGGTTGACGGCATTGCGCACAAGATGCAGCAATGGCCCCGCAATCTCTTCATAAACGGTGCGATCAACTTCTGTCTCTTCACCTTCAAGCATGAGTTCAAATTCTTTATGCTGCTTGAGCGCCACCACTTGAGCCGTCCGGTAAAGACGCGGGGCCATGGTAGATAGAGGCACCAGGCGAGCTTTCATGAGGCGATCCTGGAAGGTCGTGCTGAGGCGGCTCTCACGGGCAAACACGCCTTCACACTCGCGAATTATAGCTTCCATCTCCGCGCTCAGTGTTGTCATATCGGAAATGCCTTCGCTTAACCCACGAGTGAGCTGGTGGAACTCCGTATAGCGGTCAAGCTCCAGCTCATCAAACTCTGCCAGGTGCGAGGGTTCGTTATGTTGCCTGTTGCCGTTGGGAGCAGCGGGCCGCGTGCCCATACCCGGCATCACCTGCACCGTGCGACCGCTTGGAAGCGTAGCCGCCTCAAAACGACTCTCCAATTTCTGGCCGACATCTCTCAGGCGCGCGCTACTTACTCCTGCCTCATTCACCAGCCGCATGAGCCGTTCAATACGCTCCTCCAGGATGCTGCGGTTGACCAGCAATTCCCCAAAGAGATTGACAAGTTCATCAAGCTTCTGCAAGCGAACGCGAACACTCAGATCACCACGCGCTGGTGACTGGCCAGGCGTTGCTGAAGACTGAAGACCGGCTGGGGAAATTACCACAGGTGAAACATCCATCAAGGATTCGTCGCCCGCTTCCTCGATATCGATATCTTGCTCCAATGAATCGAAGGCCAGGTGCTGCGTCCCGAGGATGTCCGCATACCTGCTTCGCAGGGCCTGAACTTTTGCCTCATCCTCGCTGGGATCAGCAGGCTGCGTAATAAGCGACTCAAGCACTTCAGTTGTTTCGAGAATGAGACTGAGCACAGCAGAGGAAATGGTGATGCTTCCCTCCATAATGCTATCAAGAAGGTCTTCCGAAATGTGGGCGAGATCGGCAATGGCGCGGAAGCCCATCATTCCTGCCGCGCCCTTCAGTGTATGCGTGGCACGACGAATGCCCTGAATAAGATCGCGATTCTCCGGCTGTTGCTGGAGGGCAGCAACGTGCATGCTAATGGTTTGCAGGTGCTCCTCAGCCTCAAGGCGGAATATTTCAGCCGCTTCCTCATCGACAGCAAAGCTTGAAGCAGGCTCAGAAGACACCTCTTTCTGAGAAGATGGCACATTCACGCCTGGCCCCATTGCTTGAGCAGGCAGAGGCCCAACAGGTTGGGGAGGAGCCATAGAGGTTGCCTCCTGCCCCTGATCTGCAAGAGAGATAGCCCCCAGGTTCGTAAGATCCGCGGGGGCTTGTGCCTGTCCGGCTAAATAAGGAGAGCGAGGCAGAGGGGGCCCAAAGGACTGCAGCTTCTGCTGTATGGATGGGTTCAGATCGATGCCACTTCCAGCGATCTGCTCGAGAAATTCCTGGCGAACCTGAATCTCTATTTCGTTGCGCAAGCGAGTCTCAATTTCCTGGAGCGTTTCTGCCGTGTCCGAGCCAGCAATGCGATCATGGAGCTGGCGCTGCGTCTCAAACTCCTGGCGGATTTCCTCACGTATCTGGCGCTCCAGCTCTGCCCGCACTGCTAGAGACAGCGAGCGCTCTTCGTACTCATGGCGTAGCGCTTCACGTACCGCAGCCTCGATCTCAGCGCGAATGGCACTAGGATCACCGTGTCGCTCAAACGTTACACGCTCATGTAAAGCTTCAGCATCGCGCGAAACCTGGACTTCCCAGGGACTCCAGCCGGGCTTGTGAGCGAGAACATGCGGAGACTCGTTCTGTAATCGCAGGAACACCTCTCCACAGGCAGCAACGGAAGCCGACAACTGCTTTACGGCAGCCTCTATCTGCTCATCCGTCATCTCAACGCCGCTGGTAACGTGTGTAAGCAGCTCAAGAACCTTTTTGAGCTTCGTGTTAGCCACCCACATGACCGAGAGGGGAAGATAGCGGCGAACATGTTCAGGGCTATTGCGCAAGTTGAGGCCCATGGCTTTGCCTGCCCAGTCTTCCATGCGATCAAGCGCGTCTTTGGAGCCGTCAAGAAAACCCTTGAATTCTGCGCGCTGGGCTTCGATAACAGAGACAGCAGCACGCAACTGGTTGAGGATCTCTTTGAGCGAAGAGGCCTGTGCTTCTATAGACTCGGCTTCTTCTCGCACCTCATCAAATGTTTCTGTAAATGATCGAGCCAGAGCAGCGAAGGCATCGTTTTGAGGAAGCATTTGCGACCGCCCATAATCAGGAAACGCTTGTATCGCCCGGCGAGGGCCTGTAGGAGACTCGTCTTCCCCAGACAAGGCCGGCATTGGAGTGGCAGGAGGAGCAGGTTGAGCAGGAGCCGGATTGATACCGGCAGCCAGTATCTCCAGAGCGCTGGGAGAATCGAGCGACTCTGGTTCAGCCGGTGCAGCAGCCTCAGGCTGATCAAAGCTTCCGGCGTGGGCTAGCGGGGCAGCCTCTTCAGGCCATTCCACTTCCTCTCCTGCGCCCGCAGAGGGAGTACGGAACGACGCCAGTACTTCATCGAGCGAGGGCAGCGCAGATGAGGAAAGGTCCGGTACCTCCGGAGCCGCAGATGGCAAAGCTTCACGTGATGGCTCATCCTGTGTACTTTCAGCAAGTGATTGTTGCGCTTGCACAGAAGACCCCATGAGCGCACGATACTGGACATAATCCGCATCATCTTCGGCCATCACTGCATCTTCATCGACTCCACCACGGATGCCCTGCAAGAGCCGGCGCATTCTCTCCAGCGAACGCTGCAGCAGCTCAATCGTAGGGGGATTGAGAGTAGTCAGGCCATCCAGCACATCGCCCAGGATATCCTCCATTCCATGAGCCACATGTGCCAGCCCCGGGAAATCCATCATCGAGGCAGAACCGCCTATGGTATGAGTACGGCGATAAGTTTCCTCAAGAGCCTCTATGTCGTCAGGTGACTGTGCCAGGCGCTGAAGGTTGCTCTCAATTTCCGGCAAATAGCTATTGACCTCTTCGATGAACGAATCGAGGACAGATAGTTTATCAAATGTATTCGACATGCTGCTCGGACCCACTTATCTAACTAAGAACTTATGCGGAAACCGATCAGGGCCAGAAGATGTAATGGCCTCCCTTGTGGGGCCAGGTCTCCGGATAAGCTCTAATTATTTGCCTACTGATTAAACTGTCCGGGCCCATGGCCAGGGAAGGGCGATTGGTCTTGCTCGAACGCCGGCTGGCCCTGATACTGCTGCCCACCCCACTGCTGGCGCTGGCGGATGCCTTGAGACTGCCCGGGCGTTTGCTGTTGCTGGAGCGGCCCTGAATTGAAAGACTGGGCACGCGAATGTGGAATCTGTGATGAGAATGGCGCCTGCCCCTGCCCCTGGCTGCCAAAACCTGGCTGATTGCCAGATGGCTGTTCCCACAATGCCTGGTTCTCACCTGGCCCAAACTGGCCAAAACCTGGCTGGCTCTCAAATTGGTAACCACCGGCAAAGGCTTGCTGGGTCTCGAAAGGGTACTGTTCCGCAAAGCCCGGCTGGCTATGCCATCCCTGCTCACCAAAACCCGGTGCAGAAGGTTGTTGCGCAAAAGCTGATTGGCCGGCAAACGGCTGCTGCCTGCCAAACCCCTGCTGCCCAACGTCTTGTGGACCATTCGCATTAAAAAACTGGCCATTATGAGCCGGCACCACATCCAGGGTAGGGACAGGGCTTGCCCCTGCCCTCAGCGAACCAGAATTGCCAGGCCCGGCAAGGGGTGGAACATTGCCTGCTAGACCCTGAGCCCATTCGCTCTCTGCGCTCTGACCGGCAAACGGCAGATACTGGTTGTTATTCCCTCCTGAAAACTCACCTTGAGGTACCATACCGGGAAAAGCCCCTGCCATTTCATAATTCTGTTCGGGCAAACGGAACGTTGAAACAGAAGCCCGCAACTGCTCAGCCAGATCGGCGAGATAGCTCACACTGGCAGCCGCTTCCTGGGTGGCGGCATTTGTCTGCCGCGTAATCTCTGAAATCTGCCCCATTGCCACCGCTACCGCCTCAGACACGCTTGTCTGCTCATTGGCGGCGCGAGCGATGCCTTCAATCATCTGGGCCTGCCGCTCCACAGCAGCAAAAATGGAGTTAAGCGCTCGCCCAACCTCATCGGCAAGTTGCGAACCCTTGACCACCTCCTGCGTGCTCTCTTCCATCGCCACCACGGCTTCATACGTATCGCCCTGGATACTTTTGACAAGCGTCTCAATATGCCTGGTTGACTCGGTTGAACGCTCCGCAAGCAGGCGGATCTCGTCGGCAACGACCGCAAATCCACGCCCGTGCTCACCTGCCATGGCTGACTGGATGGCAGCGTTGAGGGCAAGCAGGTTTGTTTGATCAGCGATGTCCGCAATGATGCGCACGATCTCACCAATCTCGTTGGAGCGCTCTCCCAGGCGCTTAATCTTCTTCGAGGTCTCCTGCACGTTCTCGCGAATGTTTATCATGCCCTCAATGGACTGGCGAACCGCCTGTTGACCAATGCTCGCGTTCTGCAGGGCTTCTTGCGCTGCCTCAGCGCTCAGTTGCGCATTACGGGCCACATTCTGGATGAAGACAGCCAGCGCTTCTACTGCTTCGGTCGTCTGCGAAATTTGAGCAACCTGGGTTTCGGAAGCCTGAGCAAGGTCCGCTGAACCATCGAGGATACGGCGTGTGGCGTTTGTCACCTGAACAGCGGTGCTCTGTACGCGCCCGACAACTTTAGCAAGCTCTTCAATCATATAATTGAAAGAATCGGCCAGCACGCCAAGCGTATCAGGCGTTACCTCAGCCTGAACCCGCAGGTCGCCATCGCCAACCGCGCTCACCTCCTGTAAGAGCTTTTCTATTTGCGCTTGCAGCGCAGCCGCATCCCCGCCAGCGCTAGGAGTCGCCCCGTTTGCCTGGCTCTCAAGGACAGTATTCAGGGAATTTGCCAGCAGAGCAAATTCATCATCGCCATGAACCGGCACACGAGCATTGCGGTTACCTGACGAGTAATCGCGGCAAACATTCACAAGCGCAAGCAAGCGGTCTTTAATTTTGCGCTGCACGACATAACTGGCTGTCAATATACCAATGAAGACAACAATGGCGCAAGCGACAACAATTAGCAGGAAGGTTGTAGCATCACTACTTCTTCCCTGGAGCCGTTGGAACATAAATATGCCAAGTATGGCAATCACAACTACCGGGATAGCGGCTGAAAAAAGCAAGCCTACTTTCATCAGCCCATCTAACGTCATCCCTTCAGTATTACGATCAGGATTCATCCGCCAGGCCTCCTATTAATGCATTCGTTAAATCGTAGGGGCCGATTGATCGGCCTTCATCATCAACGTATTTAGCGAACGCACACTATGTGTTGAAAATACGTCAAGAGAAAAAAGAAGCACCCACCAGTTAACTCCGAGCTTCATACTGCTGCATCTTCTCAGAGAAAAGCAGGCGCGCGGCATCCAGCAACACAATGAATCGCTTATCGAGCAGCGCGCCTCCCGCAGCATAGGGGAGAGCCCAGGCTGGAATGGCGGATTGGCGCGCATTTACGCTGGTGATGGCAGTAGGCGGAATAGGCAGCATCTCAGCGACACTATCCACAGCCAGGCAAATCACCATTTCATTGCATTGGACGGACAATAAGCGAGTACGCGGGTTATAGGGAAGCTGCTCCATGTCCAGAAAAGCGCGCAGGTCTACTACCGAGGCAATGGAACCCCGTAGATTAATGACTCCCCGCACCCAGGGTGCCACATTGGGAACCGGAGTAACATCAGCCAGGCGCTCAACCCCCTGAATATGCTCAGCTTTGAAAGCAAACTCGCGATCAAGTAAAGAAAAAACAAGATACTGCTCACCGGCAACAACGACGGCAGGCGCAGCCGGGGCGGCATTGAGCTGATCTGCGCGCAACTGAGAAATTTGTGCAAGCTGGGCTTGCAGCGCGGCTATAGAGGCTGAGGCATCCCTGCGATTCTCACTTGCGCCGGAGCGAGACGGTGTGCTTAATTGTTGAGATACTGATCGGCCCAGCATCTCAGAGGCGCCCGATTGCCTTCTGTTTAGTTCTTCGCTGGCCACAAAATGCTCTCCCCCCGGATAACCACAGCCGGCTCCCTCGCACGAGAGATAGCCGCTAGCAGCTATCCAGTAATAGTAGTTAACCCGATGTGCAAGTTTTCTGAGCGGGGTCCAGGGGCGGCAGCCCCTGGCGGGGTTTGGGGTGCCCCCATTCTCTTCCCCTCCCTCTCGCCGCCGTAAGCGGTACTCAAAGGAAAAAACTTGCACACGGAGTTAGTTAGACATAAACAAGGCTGCGCACATTGGCCACTAATTCGTCGCTATTGAATGGCTTGGTCATATACATGTCTGCGCCTTGTCTTAATCCCCAGGATTTATCCAGCGGGGTATTTTTATTGCTTAACAAAATAATGGGAATATGTCTGCTGAAATCCCAACTTTTGAGCTTACGACACAATTGGAAGCCGTTCTGCTTCGGCAGGACAACGTCCAACACAATGCATTGCGGGTGCTCCCTGAGAACCTTTTCCACGGCCTCATCTCCATCAACAGCCGTCACCACATCAAAACCACTATTGCGGAGCGGCATCGCAATGAGCGCTAGCTCCGTCCAACTATCATCCACAACCAGGATTTTCTGTCCAGGCATCTCCATTATACCTTTCTGATGAGCCATCTACGCTAGAGACATGGGAAATAAAGGCTATTGCATGCTGCGCAACCATCCAGGGTAGGGACAGGGCTTGTCCCTGTCCTGGTTCTCTCCACACATCGACCTGCGCAACTACCCCCGGCGGCGCAGGCGCGGGCGCACGGTTTCCTGTTGGGCAGGCATAGGCATGCGCTCTTGCCAGTTGACCAGATACTTCTTGACGGTCTGCACTAATTCAGCGGAATCAAACGGTTTCGTTAAATACTCGGTCGATCCGGCCAATCGCCCTCGCATTTTGTCAAATAAGCCATCTTTCCCACTGAGCATAATAATCGGTATTGAACGAAACTGCAAGTGTTTGCGGATTATCTGGCAAATATGGTACCCATCCATACGCGGCAACTGGATATCAAGGAGAATCAGAGCCGGCATCTCATCAGCCACGCAGGTGAGCGCGCTGAGGGCATCTCCAGCAGTAATCACCCGAATATTTTCTCGTTGAAGGGTCATCTGCACGATTTTCCGTACTGTCGGACTATCATCAACGACCAGTACTGTTGGTACAGCCATTTACATCAACCTCCTTTGTATCTCAGGTGACCAGAAAGGACCACCTTCACTCTCTGGGACATTATTCCTATGTGGGGGTTGGACAACACCCATAGATGGTGAAGGCGTCGATTCGCGAGCATGGGCTGCCTTGACGTTCCGCCGTGCACGATAGAGCTGGTATTGTTGGATCTCCTGGTCGATTTCCGTCAGGAAAGCCTTCCATACCACATTCAGGTTATAGCCGGTATGGGAATTGCCGACTTCATCGCGCAAAAGTTCGGAGAAGATCATGCGCAGGTAAGAGGTGAGGCCAAGCACAGCCTGCCAGTAAAATTCTTCGAGTTGTTCGCCCTTGAGCAATTTATCGAGGGTCAGAATGCTGCTGCAATCAAGTTTGCCATTGGCAAACTCAGTGGTTTCCAGAATGGGGTATTGCTGCCTGGCCAGCAGTTGCAATGGCGGGGCAAATTTGCGCTCCAGGTAGCGAGCAATTTCTGCAAATGGCACCTGTCCTCGCTCGCGCAAACTCTTCGCATATTTCGCATGATGCTCCAGCAGGCCATTAATACAGGTGGACAGGATAGAGACAAGCCCCAGCAGATGCTGTTGCGGGTTAGAGGACTGGTGCTGGCGTGCCAGGTAGGTCTGGCAGCGAATGAGCAGATTGGCCAGGTCTTGCTGTAATTCTGTCTCTAGAGCAGTATCGACGATTTCGACGAGGCGCAGCTCAAGCAGGCGATTGATAATACGAGCAACACGCGCCTCAGGCAGCATGAGGGCCAGGGAGATGGCCTGGAGCGGATTTTCTCCGTTGGCAAGGCAGAGCACCTGGATATATTCCTGGCTCAAGCCGAGACTTTGCACATCGTTATTCACTTCGGGTAGCCAGCGCACAACCGTTGTACGGCTCAAGTGTGCCTCTCCCATCTCTTCCCACTCATCCGCCTGCCGCAGGGCCTCCAAAAGCACGGCATCGACATCCAGCGGCTCCATCTTGTTGTCCATAGGAACAAGCTGGCGATGAAAAGCAAACCGGCCATTAACCCAGCGAAGAGCATGGCTGATCGATTGGGTCATAGCAAACTCCAGCCGCTGCTTCATCTCAGCCGCACTCATCCAGTTCAGTTCAACCAGTATGGCAAGGGCAGTCTGCATATTCCCTCCCGACCGCTCGCGCACCATGTGCGCACGAGGGGGATCAAGCCTACCGGTGAGACAGAGCATATCGAGTAAATCCCGCTGGTAGACGCCTTCCTCACGCACCCCTACGATTTGACCTTTACGCAGGCTAATGGAAAGCATCTCACGCCCTGAATGGACAAGTAAGGTTCCTGTTTTTCCACTGAGTGCGAGCATCTTTAAAATGGATTGAAGGCCTAATGTTTGCAGGTCCCCATCCATGATACGGTCTTGCTGCTCCATTGCTTCACGAATTCCTTTCCCACAGATAGGAGCGCATTGGTTTCAATTTTGAGCCGCTAAATGGTGCATTCGTTACATCGTAGGGGCCGATTTATCGCGCCCACCGCCGATTTATCGGCTTTCGTCAATATCAACGTATTTTTCCCAATGCACCACTAGAGCTACTCTCCAGGCACATAAAGAGGCCTGAGAGAGCACATCATCAGAATGAACAAACATGCTGTAAACACCCTCCCACATATCCCCGCCAACACACATGGGCAGCGCATATGCTTATAAACAGCATACCCCAAGCATAGTGTATACCAAAACGAATTAGATAAATATAAAGAAAACCGGCAGAGTTATTAAAATTGTATTAAATATGCTGCACCTCAACGTTGCCCCGGAAGACATAGCCTATCCCTGGCTCAGTCACGATATAACGCGGTCGCGATGGCTCCTCCTCTACTTTGCGCCGCAACTGCCGCACGTAGACGCGCAAATAATCAGCTTCTTCGCCATATTCAGGACCCCAGACCGCCTGTAATAATGAACGATGTGTCAGGACCCTGCCTGCATAAAGCATCAACTGCCTGAGCAATTCAAACTCCGTCGGTGTCAGCCGCACCTCCCGGCCTCCGGCACGCACCTGGCGACCTGCCACATTCATGGAGAGATAGCCATCCTCGCTCTGCAAAATCTGCGCAGGCAGTAGGGCATCCGTAGCAGCCTCCCCAAGACTGGCGCGCCTGAGGCAAGCGCGCACACGCGCCTGCAGCTCATCATTGCTAAATGGCTTTGTTAAGTAATCATCCGCACCCAGGTCTAATGCTTCGACCTTCTGTTTCTCCTCCGTCACGGCTGACAGGACGATGATCGGCGTTTGCGTCATCAGCCGTACCTGTTTACAGACTTCCAGCCCGTTGAGCCTGCCAGGAAGGCAAAGATCAAGCAAAATGAGATCGGGCTGGTACTGTTGAACCATCTCTACGGCCTGCTCTCCATCCTCTGCCACCAGCACATCGTAGCCGCCCATCGAGAGATTGCGGCGTAAGATGCGTTGAATAGGAGGCTCATCATCAACAACGAGAATACATTTAGCACTTGGCTTCATGACGACTCCTCCGTCGTTTGCCCAGGAAAGGGAGTTTCTACCGGCGAAGGGTAGCTGGTAGCGGAATCCATTCCCGGCAAGGAAGATTGCCCACTACTCGCACTCGCATGAACAGGTAACATCAACGTGAAACAGTTCCCTGAGCCATCAAGCCCCTCTTCAAAGCTGCCTTGATGGGCCTCAATAATACCACGGCAGATGGCAAGGCCCAGACCCAGGCCGTAGACATTCGTCCCGTAAAACGTCTTGAAGATACGGCCCTGTTCCTGCCCACCTGCCGGTTCGCCATTGCCCCCCCAGCTCACTTTGATGCGCAAATAGCCAGGTGAGGCCTCTGCATCCTTTTCAGGAAACGCTTCTACAGCGATCTCTATGGTTGCACCAGCAGAGCTATGATGAACAGCGTTTTCTAGCAAGATGTAAAAGACGCGCTCGATTTGCACATGATCAACATAGATAAGAGGCAAATCAGGCTGGATAGAGGTGCGCACATGGCGGCCTGCTAACACCTGTTCCAGTCGAGTTAAGGCTCCATCCAGAATTTCAAGGATATCACACCAGGCTTTATCTAATTCGAGCGCACCCAGTTGAATGCGCGACATCTCAACAAGAGCATTGATAAGGGTGGTCAGGTGATCGGTCTCGGCATTAATTTCTTCAAGCAGTTCGCGCCTCACCTCTTCATCCCAGTCGATGCCAGGCTGCAGCAGACCCGTCACAGCAGCTTTAATGGTTGTCAATGGCGTGCGCAGATCATGGGAAACAGAAGAGAGAAGCCTGGCTTTGTTTTTCTCATCGCGCACTTGCTCCGTGACATCGTATATCTGCAAGACATTGGCCATGAGCATGCCCTGCTGGTTGAAGAGAGGATAGCGCGAGAACAGGTAGTGACGATCGGAAGGAGCGTCCTGCGACAGCAGCGGCGAGGATGAAGCAATCGCTCTATCCTCTTGCTTGCCCACAGGCTCCATAGCAAGCACGCAGCGCAGTTCGCGATGGTAGACAGTGCCATATTTGAAATCCTGCAGATATGCGCGAACCTCATGAGCATTCCGCACACGGGGAAGAACTTCTGAAAAAACTTCGTCGAGCCTGTTTCCTGCTGCGGCGCTGAGAGACATACCACAAAAGGCTTCGGCTGCGTGATTCATATAGAGGCAGAGGCCTTGCAGGTCCACAACAAATAACCCGTCCTTGGTATGCTCTGGCGATTGCCTGACCTGCGTCAACAAGCGGCTCAGCTCGCTTAAGACTTCAGCGCGAGCCAGCGCAGCTTCCGCCGTCTGCGTCAGAAACTCCACTTGTTCATCCTGCAAGGGTGAGGTATGACCATCGAGATGCTCCCCACCTGAGAAATCCTGGTCAGCATACAAGACATCGTGCAAGTCGCGTTCGCTGCGCGTCAGCAAGTGTTCACTGATGAAATAAAGGAGACTGCGAAAACTCACACCAAAGGTCCGCTCAGCTTCCCGGCGCACACGAGCAAGCAATTCCCGCTCGTCACGCTCGTCGAGGTTCTGTTCGTAAGCCTGCTCGAGCTGCTCGATAGCTTTTTGGAAGCGGCTACGCTGGTGAGCAGACTCTATCAGCATCCCATTATGGATGGCAATAGTGGCCTGGCTGGCGAATAACGAGAGAATATCAGCCTTGAGGGGAGTAAACCCGCCTGGCTCTGGTGAACAGAGGATCAGGGCGCCATACACGGTAGCGCCTGCCATGAGCGGATAACTGAAAATTGAGCGGATGCCGAGTTCACTGGCAAATATGCTACTCACAGGGAAACGCTCATCGGCGCTGATGTCATTTGAGACGCAAGGCTGGTGATAGCGCAAAGTATGAGAAATAATTGCGCGATCGCTCAGGGCCTCTTTCCCTTCGACGATCCCCCGTAGCTTCTCAGTGTCTAAGCCGGATTGCGCAGCCAGGCGCATCTTGCCCTTACGCTGATCGTAAGTGACAATAGCGGACGAAACGTTAAGAGACCTGGCAATGCCCTCCACAATTTGAGTCAGGATAGAGGAAAGATCTACCTTCGAGGTCAAGGCGCTGGAAACATCTTTGAGCGCCTGCCTTTGCCGATCCTGGATCTCCGCGCTCCCACCAACCTGAGCTCCCTCGATAGCCGTCGCCAGCACACGCACCACAGCTTCAATAAGCCGCTGCAAGGTCTGATCATCATACGTATACAGGCGCTTACTGCCCAGCTCAAGAGCTCCCAATACCCGTTCTCCCACAACGAGCGGAGCAATCAAAGAAGAGCGCAGGTGATGACAACCGCTGAGCGCATCACCGCATCTTGCAGGAGGCCCATCTAATCCCTGCTGATAATTGGCGATGAGCGTGACGGGGTCGCGCAATAACTGCTCTAATTTCGAATCCCCAAGCGGATGCTGGTGATAGCGCGCAACCCAGTTGCCGGCCTCGCGCTGGCACACTATTACCCGCACTGCTTCGCGGTCATGGCGCAATAATACGACCCCAAAGACATCAAAAGGTATGGCCGGCTCTAACTCGGCAGCAAGGCGAGTATAATCAGTTTTCGTTCCACGCACACTGGAAACAATGCGCGCAACACGCTCAACAATGGTAGATTCTTTTAAGGTCGGCGTTTGGGTTTTCGCCTCCATCAATTTCCTCTACGCCTCTCGTAGCGGCTGCAGAAATCGCCGAAATAGCACACAACACCCCAGCCACCCGGCAACGAAAAGCAGGCCTTTTCCGCCCTAGCCGCACTCTGTGCAAAATATGCCTGAACCTATCTGTCCTGTTTGATGAACTGCAACAGTATAGCACAGAACAGGATTATTGGGTATCCATGCAAATACCTCGTGCATGATACTACACAGCCATATAGCATTGCACAAGATACATATCTACCGGCAACCAGTAGCCCAAAAGTACTTCAGGTTCCTCTTACCAAGAGGAGTATACCATATTCCTAACATCAAACTACCCAACCCCTATTTCCGCGCATAGCCCGTAAGTTCAACGTAGCCTTCGCCCTGGGCGGGTCGGCCAGCACTCTGCCCGTAGATAGTCACAGCTCCTTCCCAATAGCTGTTGCCTGTGGATTGGTATACAACCAGTTCTTGATCTTTTAATTCAGGAATCAGAGTTAATGTAGCCTGCAGCGATGGAGCATTAAGCTGGACACGCCAGCCGGAAGGGTAGTTAGCCCCCGTGACAGGACTCCTCCAGTGCCCAAGTATGGCTATATGAAGTGCACCGGCAGGCAGTACCTGGTCCATTGCCCTGGTATCGATATAGCTCACATAGGTTGAGATAGTTTTCCCGGAGGCATCGCGGATAAGATAAAGCATCATTTCGCTGTCGTTGTCCAGTTGAATGCTAAACCAATCCCAGCCGCTCCCGGCAAGAGTAAGGAAGTTGCCCCACTGGTGATCCATCCAGGCAAGTCCGCTTACTTGTACCGGCTGGTTGTGATCGAACAGGGTGCCACTTAAGGCCATGCGCGTGCGGGAGTAGTAGTAGGAGAATCCGGCCAGCCCATAGGTGATGAGTCCATTGCCATTATGGAGGATAGGTGGCTTAAGGCTACGCAAGGTAAGATGCAGGACGTAACCCGGCATTTCTGCCGAGAGGTGATCCAGCCCATTCAATCCCTGCATCGTCCAGTCCCCGACTGCCAGGTTGAAGCCGCTGGTCGATGTGCCATTGGGAATGACAGCATCTGGTTCGGTGAGGCGGCGCTGGTCAAAATGGAATTCACCGCGCGTCACATCGCTGATCGCGAAGTGGGCCGCGTAGACAGGAGGCAGATCGCTGCGCAGCGCCTGGAAGAACACAAGCTCAAAGCCGTAGTGATGCTGCGCACCCGAAGGAGTGACAGCAGTCATATGGCCGGTGTAGTACCACCACTCGGTCAGGTCGCGATGCGGAGCTTCATCCTGTGGGAAGCGGATAGGAGGCAAAGGCGTTGCCTGCGGCGTGGCAGTGACCACAGGCAATTGAGCGCTGGTTGTGACAATACCGGGAAAAGCGCAGGAAGACAGGGCGACACACATACATAGAAGCAGAAAGAGAGCCAGCATTGCCCTTTTCATCGCTTGCCTCCAATGCCAGCATCACTTGTAACCTGCTCGGCCTCAGCCTGCTCCGCACCTATGCCCGGACGCAAGAAATCAGCCAGCGTGGGAGGATGGCGCTGCACCCCCACAACCGGCAGCCACCAGTTCAAGTTGCCGAGCAGGCGCATAGCGGAAGGCACCAGCAGGCCGCGTACCAGCGTCGCATCGACGATGACTGCCAGGGCCATGCCAAGTCCCAGCGCCTTGACGAGAATCATATCGGCGGTAGCAAAGCATAAACTGACAACCACAACAATCATAGCCGCGCTGGTGATAATGCCCCCGCTACGCTGCAAACCCAGCGCAACAGCGCGCGTATTATCCCCTGTCTGCCAGAAGGCTTCCTGCACCCGCGACAGCAGGAACACCTCATAGTCCATCGACAGCCCAAAGAGCGAGCAAAACAGCAGGATCGGCCCCGATGCTTCGACATAGCCCAGCGGGGTGAAGCCCAGAAGCTGGTGCAAAAAACCATCCTGGAAGATGACCACCAGTGCGCCATAACAAGCCGTGATTGAAAGCGTGTTCATCACAATGGCTTTGAGCGGCAGCACGAGCGAGCGGAAGAGCAGCAAGAGCAGCACATAGGTGGTCATAGCCACCATCAATATGGCTATAGGAAATTCAGTGTAGAGCGCATTCACGTAATCGAGATCGCCAGCCGAGGCTCCATCGACCAGAACGGTCATACCGCCGCCAGGGTTGGTATTGCGAATGGTCTCCACCAACTGCAAGGAACGTGCATCGAGCATGTCATACTTGCTGATGACCTGAATCATGGTTGTGTTGCCTGCCACAGACGATTTCAGCAGGGCCGATAAATAGGGGTCACTTATAAGTTGCGGGTGCGTATAGAGTAGCTCGTACTGTGCCAGGGTAAAGCGAGGATCGACGCTGACAATGCTGTCTACTCGCGCCACCCGTGGATCGGCCTCGATCCGCTGTACATAATCATAGAGCTTGCGAATATTCGCAGGAGTAAGCACATTGCCCCTGGTTTGCAAAGCCAGAATAATGGGCGCCGTCTCCCGGTCGTTAAAGCGCTGTTTGAGCAAGTCGTAAGCAGCGCGGGATGGAACTGAGGGCGGCAGAATGGAGGCATCGGGCGCTGAAAAACGCACTCCGAGGAAAGGCAGCCCGAGCACAACCAGCAGGATAAAGACGGAGACAAAAATCCTGAGCGGGTAGCGCATGACGAGCTGAGAGAGGCGATACCAGAGGCCATGATGTTCTCCTCTTTGCCAACCGGCAGGTTGCTTGCTGAGGCGAGGAAGGCGCACGGGCAAGGCATTGATTCTTGTGCCGATAATAGCCAGGGCAGCCGGCAAAAGGGTAATCGCTGCCAGGACGGCCAGCATCACCACCATCACACCGGCCATGCCCACCGAGCGCAACATATCGATATTGAAGAAGATGAGCCCCGAGAGACCGATAGTAACCGTGAGGCCAGAGAAGGTGACGGCTCGCCCGGCGGTCGCCATAGCAATAGCGACAGCCTCTTCAGCGCTATGGCCGCGAAATAGCTCCTCGCGAAAGCGGCTGACAATAAAGAGGGAGTAATCGACGCCCAGGCCAAGACCAAAGAGTGTGGTGATATTGAGAGCAAAGATAGACAGAAAGGTCAACTGCCCCAGCCCGAACATCAGGGCCAGGGATACGATAACGGCGCTGCCACCCACCAGCGCAGGCAGGACAGCCGCAACAACCGAGCGAAAGACGAGCAAGAGGGCAATAATGGCAAAAGGGATGGCCAGAAATTCGGCGCGGCGCAGATCGCTTTCGCTGACCGATTGGATATCTTCATAGAAGACGGGGCCACCCCCGATGCTGGTTTGCAGGTCGGGAACCGGCACCAGGCGATGCTCTAGCTCAGGAATGAGCTTTGGAGCGCTATCAGGATCAGGTTTGAGGAGGACGTTAACATAGGCAGCGTGGCGATCCAGTGATATCTGCCGTGGATTGTCGGTAAAGCTCACAATGCCGGCAACTTGTGACCAGCTACGTATATTTCTCAGGGCCTGCTCTGTCTCCTGTACAAATTGTGGACTATCGGCAGTATAGGTACGGCTGCTGAAGAAGACCTCGACAACGGTCTGATCAAGATGCAATTTTTGGGCGAGCAGCGAAATAGCCTCGACCGATTGAGCATCTGAGCTGACGAAGCCTCCTGGATGAAGCACATTGCTCGCTTGCGGAGCAAAAGGCAGCCCAACCAGAATAGCGAGCATCCACACGCCCACAATCAACCAGCGATAGCGGGCAGCGAACCTGCCGAGACGGTAGAACATGATCCTGCCTTTCTTCTTACAGCGCACTCGTCTCCTGTTGTATTATATGAGAATTAACAAATTCATGCCGGTATACATGTAGGGGCCGATTTATCGGCTCAAGGGCAATCTCTCACAATATCCTCATTAATTTGTTAGCATTCATAATAATAGCATTCTGAATCAGGAGGAAAAGAGTTGAGGCATGGCAAAGCAGGCATCATCTAAAGGGCAACAAACAAAGGCTCCATCAGACAGGGTGATTACGGTCAACCGGCAGGCGTATCACGATTACTTTGTCGAGCGGACACTAGAGGTTGGCATCGCGCTGATGGGGACTGAAATCAAGTCTATTCGCGAGGGCAAAGTCAATTTGCGCGGTTCGTACGCTATCATTCGCAACGGTGAGGTATGGCTGGAAAACGCGCATATCTCGCCTTATGAGCATGGCAACCGCTACAACCATGATCCGATGCGACCCCGCAAATTGCTCTTACATAAACGCGAGATTCGCCAACTACTCAACAGAGTCGAAGCCAAAGGCCTGACGCTTATCCCGCTCAAGCTCTACCTCAAGGGTGGAAGAGCGAAGATTGAGCTGGGCGTGTGCCGGGGCAAAAAGCTCTACGATAAACGAGAGGCGATTGCAGAGCGCGAGGTCAGGCGTGAGATCGAACGCGCCGTGCGCAAAAGGTAATCTTTCATCAAACTCTTGAATAACGATGTTCATGCTTTTTGCTTTCATCCGGGGGAGCGCTCTCTGCGTGCCTTTGCTCGTACTTGAAGAGTATGAGCAGGAACGTGAGGGCAATGAGACCAAGCAGCGCTGTGAAATAGATAAGGCCATCAAAGCCCCACAGGCGCGCAAAAACGCCGCCCACGCTGTTCCCGAAGAGCTGGCCTATGCCGAGAAATATCGAATAGAGGCCCATCAGCAGGCCACGATCTTTCGCAACCTCTTCAGAGATATCCGCCAGGTAGGCCAGGGCAGCAGGAGCGAAGCCGCTCTCTGTAAAAACGCCCACCAGCAAGAGCGGGATCCAGATAGCCAGCAGCCAGCCATTGCCAAACCCCCAGTGATTGATGCCCTCAAGCGCCATACATGTGATAAAGATACCTCCTATTGCAGTAAGCATGAGTTTCAGGCGGGGCACGTGACTAAGAAAGAAGGCCCAGAAGAGGAGACAGCAGCCAAAGTAGAGCACGAAAGCGCCCAGGATGAGGCTCAAACGGTGGCCTCCACCGGGGCCGCTCATACTGCCCATTAACAATTGATGAGGATCGTGGGCAGGTTTTGAGAGCACAAAGGTGAGCTGGGTACCAAGCCAGATACTGATCAGGGCGAAAATAGAGATCCACGAGGGAACAAAGATGAAGAGGCGAGGCTTGCGAACGATGCTCCAGTATCGCTTCACTATGGCCTGCAAGTTACTTTTCTCAGTAACCTGCATTACTTTGGGAGCAAGCGCCATACAGATTGCCACGATGAGATACAGGAGGCCGAGCAGGATAAAAGCAAAGCGCTCGAAGCGATCCCAGGCAAAGCCACCCACCACAACACCCACCGCAATCCCACCGCTTGTCGCCAGCTCGAAAAAGCTCATGATACGCATGCGATAGGCATGTTGCCGCGTTGTATAGTCCGCCAGGTATCCAAGCACAGCGGGCGTCGTTATGGCGGCAGACAGGCCCGCAAGTATTTGCATACCCATTAAAAAGAGCAGCGCATATGCGAGAGGAGTAAAGGGCAGAAATACAACTGCTATACAGCCCACAAGCGGGCCTGCCACAAGAAAGCGGCGGCGGCCAAAATGATCGCTGAGCGCGCCCATCGGAGTCGCGAGGCTTAGCTCGGTGGCAAAAGATACCGCAGCGAGAAAACCCACCTGAATGCTGGTAATCAGCATTCCGGTATGCGTTGATAAGTGCGCAAGGAAGAGTCCAAGCACAATCGTGGCAGCCGCACCGCTTGTCCGCAATATAAAGGTGCCGATGAGAAGAGGCGCCACCGAGCGCTGGAAGCGGAACATTTCACTCTCTCGTTCTCTCTATGAGCAGAAACAGGCCTCAACCTGGTAGGGTAGGGACACCCCTTGCGTTCACAAGGGTAGGTTTTTCCCGTGAACCCGCCTCTTAAGCGGATCGTCCCTGATGAACTTTTCCGATCACATGGGGTAATCAGGAACGGGTCGTAGCCTGTAGGGACAAGGGGTGGATGGGGGATGGGCGGGGGCCTGGTGCTTGTCCCCGCGCCCCTTCCCTGTACCACTCCTCTCCACCCCAGAACCCGAATCGCCTGGAACAATTCATTAGGGTGAATGATCAGAGCGGGCCGATAAATCGGCGCTGGCCACGATAAATCGGGCCCTACA
>CADDZH010000013.1 GCA_902812455.1 Chloroflexota bacterium
GCGGGTGGGTGGCCTGGGGGCGATAAGCGCCAACTGGCCATCAACCCAGAAGCCTGCTACATCGCGTCTCCATTCTATGACATAGGTGTGCCAGGCGTTCAATTCAACGGGGAGTAGGGCTTCGCTGGCCCCGCTCAGTTGTTGGAGATAGCGCTGTGCCGGGGATGTGATTCCGGTCAATCGTGCTAACGTCGCTGATAGGGCCATGGGGGCGACGGCAGTGAGCGCACCCAGCCTCATACTATGGACTACCTGCGCTTTCCAGCCCCAACCGGGAACGCCCGGCACGAGCGACATGTTGGATGGAGGCGAGGCATAAAAGAACCAGGCTGCTTCCGGCAGCATCAGGATATCACCGCGAACGGAGAACGGGTAGTTCCAGAAGCCGAAGCCGGCAGTTCCGCGTAAGATGTTGGAGCTTTCGATGGTATCGCTCGGCCCGGCTGCCGCATGCGACGAGCGGGCGCGAACTTCCATACGCAAGGGAGGTCTCCACGGGAAAGCTGACCTGGCCCGCTTGCCATAGTCATCAATTTGCGCATCGGTGTACTGGCCAGCCTGCGCTGACGGGTATTCCATACGCAGCACAGAATCGATGATACGCAAGGAACCCTTACCAAGACATGTTTGGGTCCAACGAAGATCGATGGTGTCGATGAAATCATCAAACATAGATGCTCACCAAAACCACGCCAGGATGCCCCGCGATTCTATCCAGGGAGGAATGGCGCGTTCCTTATCAATCAGGCGACTTGGCAAGGTTCTTCTATGCATACGGCACTCCTTTTTGATAGCTGTAGCCATCGCAGCGATGAACCAGGGTGCAGAAGCGATGGCCGATGCCTTGCACCAGGCCTTGTCTGGTCCGTAGATCAAATGATCCGCTCGCCCGCACCAGTACTCGTCCCACGTAAACGCCTTGTTTCGTGCCAGTTGTGACGACAGCCCGGACGATATCCCCTGTTTGAAAGCCCTTGACCTTTTTTGCGGCTTTAGGTTTGGAGCAGGGGAAGCCGATTTCATTGATGTTGCATTTCTGGCGGCTCGCGTGCCCGGTCGCTGTAATCAGCAGGGGAATGACACCAGCCGCCTTGAGCTGAAGAGGCGTGCTTTTGCCAACGCAGGCGGCGTCAAGCCAGTGCTCCTTTGGCAGATTGCGAACTGTTCGATTGAATTTCGTCAGACCCCCTGACCCACACTCGACTGGCAATTCTAAGGCTTTCAATTGTTCGTATAAGACCCATCGAGTGGTATTGACGGCAGCAGCATCCTTAAGAGGAGCCTTTGCCTGAGCCAGAATATGAGCGAGCAGATCAGGTTTCTCAGCCAGAAACACCCGAATATCCTGGGTGCCTTTGGCCTTATTGCAGGAATCACATGCCAGGCACAGATTGCTGACGCGATCGGTTCCCCCGTTGGATTTGGCCTGAATATGTTCTACTTGCAGCGCAATATGCTGAGCCCCACAATAGCTACAGGCTCGATTCCACTTCTCTAGGAGATATTGCCTGAGTTCATAGCCAAAGAGCGTGCCTTGTTGGTATTCCATGCCGCTGATCTCTGGATGATCCATCTGTTGCAGATCGAACTTGACCAGTTCCAGGCTGATGGCGCTGATGGGACACAGCCGCAGGAGTCGCTTCGTCCAGGTCAACACGTTGGCAACTCTGCTTTCCAGAGAGGGGGCAATCCAACCGCCTTTCTGTCTCCGATTGGCAAAGCGTGGCTTTCTATAGCGGGTTTTGCGCTGCCTACGCCCTCGACGAACTGCCCGGCGCTGGGCAAGCGCTTTCTTAATGGCATCTCCCCGGTGCGCAAGTTCCGCCGCAAAGACTATTTCTCCCGTCGTATCATTGACCAGGGCCAACCCACTCGTCTGGCTTCCGGGATCAATTTTCAACCGGAAAGGATGAATCCCTGGCTTCTCAATGGCCACTTTGAGAATGATCGTGAAGGGATAGCGTTTGAAGACAGCCGCTTTCCCTTGTGTCAGCAGGATGCGTGCTTTCCCAGGATGAACGGGATCAAGTGGCCGTCTGTCTGTATCTAAGACAAAGACCTTACTCATGACAAGTCTCTCCTTGGTTTGCTCTTGCGAGCCTCCTGTTTCCAGGGTAATGGTGGCCTCGACAAGGTTTTCAGGCGGCATATCTTCTCAGCACTGGCTTAACCCTCTAGACCTGTTTAACTGAGAAGTTCTAGAGCTTCAGGCTGGCCTCGCACCTGAAGGTAGGAACGTAAACACTTCCTGAAAACGTAGGCTCTTTTTCAAGCCTGAGTCTGCTCATGTCCAGGGCTTACAGATCAGCACGAAGCCTCTCTGCAAGCCCCCGCACTCAATGCGGGGGTTCATGACGCGGTTCCTATGTACAATGGCTGTGAGGGCACTTGCGATAGCTCTAGCTCAAGTTGTTGCCAGACTTGCTGTTCGGCCTCGACATGGCTGAGTTGCTCTTTATTTTTGACAGAGTCGATGAGGAGTTGGGCAACTCGTTGCCGGAAGTTGGCCAAATACTTTTTCTGCACCTCCTGACCAGGCATGATATGGAGCTGTATGTTTGCGGGATCATGAAAATCTTCAGGTTCAAAGGCTATGGCTATCAGATTGGCGTAGTGCTCAATCAAGCTAAGCCGGGCTTGAGATTCGAAATAGTTGTACTGCGTACTGGAAACGAGGAGCGCGCCTGCAACGCGCCCGGCAAATAAAATCGGATAGACGGACGCGCTTTTCTCATAGGGGGTAGGATGCGCTGGAATGAGATTGTGCTCCTCTTTGATATTCTGGTTCGAGGCAGGGCGGCAAAAGGTCACGACGTAGCCACAGAGAGATTCGGCTCCGAGGAGCATGGCGTTCTGTTCTCTTTCTGCACCCCAGGGAGGAGTGCCAACGCCGGCACTTTCTCGTAAACTATGGACTTTGTTGTCGATTGGCGAAGGCGGCATACAGCGTACTACGGTAATCGACATGCCGATTTTATCTGGATCAAGCTGCCCGATGGCCTGTTGCAATACCAGCTTGCAGGTTGACCAGAAGCGAACGCTTTCGATGGTGCTGGCGCGGGAGCGAAAGGCCCGTGCATAGAAGGCAGGGGGTATGATTTTTGAGGGATCCTCTACCTCTAGCCCGGTATGGACGAAATCTGGTCTTTCTGCCCTGATCAGTTCCAGCAATTGCCTACGATATTGGGGGACGGCATTGAGTAAATGATGCAGGTTTTGAGGGCGCGGGTCCGACTCGCCGGTTGCCCAGCGTAGCAGGGTAATGGTTTGCACACCCAGTTCCTCGGCGATACGCTGCCTTTCTTGAGCGTCGCTGATAATGATTTTGAGCAACTCTCTCCAGGTTTCGGGTTCTTGCATATTTTTTGCCCTATTGCTGATACAACACAAAACGCTCTTGTTGTGCTCTATGATACCAGCCCGGCATGATAGCGTCAACCGTTTTCTTATTCGTTGTACATTTCTGCTGCTTTTTGGCCGAGCGCGGTCAAGAAGGATTGGGTGAGTGGCGTCTGGCTCTCTTTGCCGGGCTTGCTCTCAAATCCTTCGGTGCCTTCTGCCCTGGGTAGGAAGCGATTGGCAAGAGTAGAAAGACTACTGACGATGCCTGGGAAGAGGCCATGAAGCAGGAGAGCAAATTTGGCCTGCCAGGTGATGACGAGCAAGGAATCGCCACGTTGCGTGGCCCGAACAATTTGCTTGACCGCTCGCTCCACGCTGGTGGAGGTTAAGGGAGAGGTGGCGAGTAAGGAGAACCAGGTATACTCTGCCTGGTGCTGGCCTTTAGTAGTAATGTTGAGATGTGAGCCGGTGCGCATCAGGCCGGGCACGACTGTGAGGACGTGAATGCCATATTTCGCTAATTCAGCGTGGAGACCTTCGGAGAAGCCCACAAGCGCAAATTTGGCAGCGCTATACGGCAAGAGGTGTGGTACACTGATCTTGCCCCCAATGGAGGTGATGTTCACGATATGCCCATCCTTGCGGTCTATCATCTGTGGCAGGACTACCATGATTGTATGGAAGGCGCCCCAGAACATGATATTCATGGAGTCTTCAAAGTCTTTGTATGTTTGCACTCTCACCGGCCCTAGAGTCATGATGCCGGCCACGTTAACGAGCACATCAATACGACCATAATGCTCTGTGACCGAGTGGATGAACTGTTGAACCTGCTCGTGATCGGTAATATCACAGGGGAGAGCAAGCACTTCTGCTCCGCGCCCGCTAAGTTCCTGGCGGGCACGCTCTAGTGCTTCTGTATTGCGAGCGCAAATGGCCAGTTTTGCTCCCTGTCGCGCAAATGCGTCTGCTAGCGCCAGCCCCAGGCCACGCGAGCCTCCGCTAATTACAACCACTTTGCCTCCCAGGTCATATGTTCTCTGCATCAGCCTGCGGAGAAGCAGGAGTAAACCTAGCGCTGCTCCCAAAAGGGCTAACATCATGCTTCCGGTTTTACGTTGCGTATTCATAGCGCTTTCCTGCCTGTCTTTCTATGATCTCTTTCCCAAAGCTTCACGTAAGAGTGTTGCGGTAAGCGAGGCGAGCACGAAAGCAATGAGGATAATGCCGGAAATGGCTTGTAGCGGCTGCAAAGGACGGACGTTATCGATGAGCGCGAGGATGATGATAGCGATGATAACGCCGGCCAGGATGATCATATCGCCGACAAGAAAGTTGTAGACGGCTTTGATAAACTTCTTGATAAGCTTCATGGATGAACCTCCTCCTGCTCTTGGGCTTTGGCGATCGCCGGAGTTTGCGCTACAGTGGCCTCCGCCAGGCGGCGTTGTTTCACCTGTTTAAGGGCCATGACGAGGATAAAGGAGGAGAGCAGGTAGATGGCAACAAGTATAAGAATGAAGGCATCAGAAAATGGCCAGTTGATACCAAAGCCTTCACCGCCCCAGAAGGTACCAAAAGAGGTGAGCATGATGCCTACGACGAACTTCAAGGTGTTCTCAGGTATCTTCGTCAAGGGCGCCTGTATAATTGCTCCCGCCAGGATCACGAGCACACCAGCGATAGCCGCACCGATGGCGGCAGAGCCGATACCGCACGAGCTGCTGCAGGCATTATTGGCGGCGCTACTGCCAAAGGTAATCACGATGAACGCTACTTCAAGCCCTTCGAGCAGCACAGATTTGTAGGATAAAACAAAGCCGAAAGGTTCAAATTTTTGTTCGATATGCTCGCCGCGTGCGCGCAACTCTGCCCTGGTCTCCTCGAAAATGGCCTCTTCGTCATGGATGGCCTTTAGCCCGCTATAGCGCAGGATGGCCTTCTTCAGCCATTTCAGGCCGAAGAGGATGAGGATAATACCCACAACGAGGCGTAAATCGTTGATAGGCACAAAAGTGACGAGAGCCACACCGAGTGTAGCGACGATGACGGCGAGCGTAGCTGCTGCGGCAAAGGCCCCGGCAAGCGAGCTGCGCCAGTTGATCGTGACTCCCACGACGAGCACGATGGTAAAGGCCTCGACAAATTCGACGGCTGAAGCAAGGAAGGCAGCCGCCAGGACAGCCCATTGCATAGAATGTGTCTCCTCTTTGCTTTGATACTGCGTTTCTGGTGATCGGTCTGGGAAAGGCTTATTCTATGCGTATCATAGCACATGCTGTGAGCTTGTCCAAACTCATTCATTCTTTTTGGTCGCAACCATTTGCAGCCAGTTGCGCGGTACGTCGCTCAAGCCCAATTCTTCGCATGCTTGATCGACTGACTGTGCCAGGGCAGCAGCGCCGTATTCAAGTGGGGCTCCGGGGAGTGCGCCTTCAATAAAGAGCCAGTAATGGCTAATGTCTTTCCAGGCATCAAGTGGAACGAATGTTTTCTCGAAAATGGTTTCTACACGGCTAAAGCCAGCTTCTTTCAGGAGCCCGGTGTAGCCTTCTGGCGTGAGCCATTGCATGGCCATAGCTTTTTCTGCTCGCGAGAGCCGCACTTCTGGATGCTCTTTGCGCAGGCATCGTACTGCTTTGGTGGTCCAAAGCCGGTAAAAACGTTCTGTCCCTTCAACATAGGTGCCTTCATAGAAAGCGCTATTGCAAGCAAAGATACCGCCGGGAGCAAGAATAGCCGCGATTTGTTGGAAGGCCGAAAGTTTATCGGGGACGAGATGGATAGCATTACAGAAGAAAGCGGCGTCAGCGTTCTGGACAATCTCAGGGAGATCTCTGGCCTCGCCCTGGATAAAGTCGGCCTGCACTTCCATACCGATCATGCAATTCCTGGCGTGGCGCAGCGCTTCGGCAGAGGGATCAACCCCGATGAGGCGAGCGTGCCTGCGGCGCTGTACCATTTCTTCCGCGATAAGCCGCGTGACAGCGCCAGTACCGCACGCCATGTCAACGATGGTCAACTGAGCGCTAGCCGGTCGTGTTTCCAGGTGGGAAAGAGCCTGGCGCACGAGCGAGCGGTTGAGCTCTATATAGAATGGATGAGAGGCAAAAGCCTCATAGCTGAATTTATTGGTTTCTTCGGTTTCGATCAGTCCCACAGGTGTAGCCTCCTCTGCTCTTACTGGTTCGAGTTTGAGATGTTAATAGTTTAGAGGAGAACTCCACCTGCTTTGTTTCACCAGATATGCATGGCTTAGATATGCATGGCCATACCGCCATCGACGCCAAGAATCTGGCCGGTAATATAGCCTGCTTCGGGCGAGCAAAGGAAAACGATGGCAGCAGCAACCTCTTCGGCAGTGCCAAAGCGCCCCAACGGTGTGGAATCAAGGATAAATTTGCGTTGTTGTTCGGAGAGGGTGGAGGTAAGCTCTGTGGGAACGTAGCCTGGGGCTACTGCATTGGCGGTAATGTTGCGAGTCGCCATTTCGCGCGCTGTGCTGATAGTCAGTGCGACAATAGCGGCTTTGGAGGCAGCGTAGTTGGCCTGCCCTGCCGAGCCAAGCAAGCCTGAGACCGAAGCGACGTTGACGATTCTTCCCCAGCGCACCTTCATCATGCCGCGCAACGCTGCCCTGGTACAGAGGAATGCTGAGCGCAAATTGATGTTGATGACATGTTCAAAGTCGCTCAATGACATTTGCAGGATGAGCTTATCGCGTGTGGTACCGGCGTTATTGACAAGTATAGTAACCGGGCCAAGCTGCTGGTTGGCTTCTGCGAAGAGATGAGTCACGTCCTCTTCCTGGCTTACATCGGCCTGTATAGCTATGCAGCGTCTTCCAAGAGCTTCGATACTGGCTTTTGCCTCTTCTGCTGTATTGGTATTGGAACGATAGTTCAGTACGATGTCGGCACCTTCTCGTGCGAGGCGCAGTGCTGTTGCGCGCCCAATGCCCTGGCCACTGCCCGTAACTAAAGCAATTTTCCCTGCAAGTGGCAAATGCTGTTCATTTGTCATCACATTCTCTCCTTCAGAGTGCTTTTTGCCCCATTGCTGCTAGTATAGCATATGATGCTACGGTTTAGCGGGTCTTTGTGCGCTTTCTGCGGCGTTTTGGTCTAGAGCTGGCTGTATCAGGGGGGTCGGTGTGTGCAGGTTCCTGGCTAGCCAGGAGAAGGTCGGTTACTTGTGGATCGAGCAGGCTGTCCTGTGGTGCCAGTGGTGACAGAAAGCTGGATGCTTCCTGTTGCTGGATAAGGGACTCTAAGTCGGGTAAGAGGGTTGCAAAGGCTGCTTCTGGCGGGCTGGGAACTTCTGATTCTAGATCGGCAGCGGAGGTGGAGTGCTCGCCGCTAATAATTTCTGATTCTGGTTCGCTAGCGGGGGCAAGCGCTTCTGTTGATGGAGCGGGTAGGACTGGTTCGGCCTCGATATCATGTGCTAAGGTCTCTACCTCGATGTCTGACAAAGTTGACGGAGTGGGTAGGGCTGATTCGGCCTCGATATCTTCTGCTAAGGTTTCTACCTCCATGCCTGGTAAAGCCGGCAGAGTGGGTAGGGCTGATTCGATCTCGATGGTAGTTGAAGACGCTATTGCTGATGGGGCTGCTGGCACCTGTGCAGCAGGCAGGCGCGCGCTGGTGATATCCACAGGCTCATCGAGCCGGGTTGTGCTGTCGTAGATAGCTGTAGAGACTTGCTGGGGCGTAAGGTTACGCGCCTCGAGCAGATTTGCGCCAATGAGAATGGCGCCTTGCAGGTCGGCTACCTGGAGGTTGGCACCAGTCAAAACTGCATCCCGCAAATCGGCTCTCGAAAGGTTGGCTCCGGTGAGATCGGCATCGGCCAGGTTTGCTCCTGTTAAAATTGCACCTGAGAGGTCGGCCATGAAGAGGCTTGCTTTTGCGAGCTGCGCCTGGCGTAAGTCGGCCTGTCTCAGGCAACGATGGGAGAGGTCGCGCCCGGCCAGGTTCGCGCCCTGTAAGATTACCGGTTCTCCAGGGGCATCCTGGCTCACTGGCACGTCCTCGACATGTGGTAAGAGGGCCAATACTTGCTCCAACCGGCGCTGTTTTTCAAGTGCCCTCTGCTGTTCTGCTAAAGCCTGCAAGCGTTGCTGATCGCTGTCTTGCCATTGCTGCCAGGCGTTTTGTATATCCTGCACCTGGCCGGTTAGCCTTGTTTCTAACGCGGCAATGCTTTGCTGTTGCTTCAGCTCCCAGTTATGCTGGTGCTCTTCCTGAGCGTGTTCCCATGCCTGGTGTTGCGCCTGGAAATTATCCAGATGTGTGCGCTGTAGCTTTAAAGCTACCAGCACCCCAACAATAGTGGATGATATGCTGGCGGCTAGCGCGATGATTATCGTTACAACCATGGTTTATATTCCTCTGTGGTGATTGTACACGAAGTGCTGGCTATGTCAAGTTTAGCAGGGCACGATAGCCTTTATTGTTACAGCATGGTAGAAAGCAACATATCGTATAATGAAAGGGGTGGCCAGGGGCCACATGACATTACAGCGTTCTATCAAAATGAGGTTATCATACATATGAGCCAGTATAATCATCCAGTACCGACTTCATTCTTGCTTGATGCGGATCAGCGCAAACTGATTCTTACATGGAGCGATGGGCACGAGAGTATACATAGTTGGGAAGCGTTGCGCTGGGCCTGTCCTTGCGCCTGGTGCGCTGGGGAAGGTGGATTACCTGGGATGTTGCAGAACAAGCAGAAGCTAAGCGAGGAGGAGACCACGCTGGTGGATCTGCAGCCTGTTGGGAGGTATGGCCTGACGCCAATCTGGGAGGATGGGCACAGAACAGGGATCTATACCTATGAAAAGCTGCGTGCCAGTTGCGAATGTGAGGAATGCCAGGCACGTAGGCCAAAAGGGTCAAAAAGCAGATAAATGTTAACGCCGGTTACAAAAGCCGTTCTATAGTAGTGAATGATGCTGAAAAAGCTGCTTCCTGGGTACTCTTCCCAGGAAGTAGCGAGTAAAAAGCCTTTAATGGAGTACGTTTATGGCTACGAAAGGAATCAATACCTCAGCTTCTGTCACTACAGCGCCTCGTCGCCGGTTCGGCTGGCTTCTCTCCGGCCTGGCTTTGCGTTTGCTGCTGGCGTTTATTATTAGCTGGTTGATCATCCTGGCCTTCTTTGTGTCGGGCGTTGTTTCTCATTGATTGTTTGCTCTGTTGCTTATAATGTATTTTGCCTCTGCTGGTAGCGGGCCAGCCGCCGGTGAAATGATGCACCGGTGAGTTGCTCGGCTTTATCGGGATCGTCGTGCATAATTTGTAAGATCATGGCGATATCGGGACTGGGAGCCAGCGTGAGATCGTTCTTTCCCTCGGTTACTGCTTGTAGTATTTCTTCCGCAACCTGCTCTGGCTTGAGCACAGGCTTGACGTTCAGTAGCTGCACGACGTCTGCTTCCTGGCGAAACATGGGGGTATCAACCCACTCAGGGTAAACTGTGGTAACTCCTATACCTGTGCCGTAAAGTTCTGCTCTCAGCGCTGATGAGAAACCACGTACCGCCCATTTGGTGGCGCAATATGCAGTAAGGTATGGTACACCTAGTTTGCCTGCGACTGAGCACAGGAAGACAAAATGGCCTGATTGCTGCTGGCGCATGGTAGGGAGGGCCGCCACAACACAGTTGTATGTGCCCAAAAAGTTTACATCCATAATTGCCTGCATCTCTTTTGGTGAGAACGTGTCAATGGGGCCGCTGCGTCCACTGCCCGCGCAGGTTACAACCAGGTCGATCCGGCCAAAGTTTTCGACCACCTTACGCATGAGCGCCTGCACCTGCTGGTCATCGGTCACATCGGTTGGGATAGTTATCACCTGGCCAGGCGCAGCGGGGTTAGGCTGGTGGAATTGTTCCTGCGCTTGCTCCAGTCCATGTTTGTTCATGTCTGCCAGGGCTACATAGGCGCCTCTTGTATACAAAGCCTTGCCGGTTGCCAGGCCCATCCCGCTGGCACCCCCGGTAATTACCGCAACTGCTCCCGCGAAGTTTGTTAATGCCATGAATGTTCCAGTTCCTTTCAAAATAATGATGGCAAGCGATCAATCAGGAGGAGCCTTGTGGCGGCATCTCCTGTGGATATTGCGCTTGCGGTTGTTCGTACTCTGACTGGTCGAACTTCGGTTGAGGCTGCGGGTATTGCTCCTTGCCATTCTGGTAGGTTGCCGGCTGTGGCCGGTAGCCCTCCTGATAGGTTGGCTCTGCTTGAGAAACCTCTTCACCAGCGTTTTGTGGTGGCTGGTAGTAGGTTGGCTGTGGTTGTCCGGTAGGCCTCGAGGCCGCACTATATATGCCAAGGCCAAGCAGCCCGGCCATGATCGGGCGCGCCAGGCTTGCTAAAATGGCGCTAAGCCCGCACAATACGAGGATCCATGGCCAGAAACCAACGAATGGCAGGAAGAGGATTCCCAGACCCAGTAGCCAGATGAATGCATAGAGAGAACCATAGATCGCTCTTGGATTAAACGAGCTTAGCGAACCAAAAAGGGATGAGAAAGCCAGCGCTGCGAAGAGAATGGGCAGAAAGTAATCTCCTCCCAGGCTACTTGAAGCCCAGAAAGCAAGAGCAAGCCCGATCAGAAAAATGCCGCCAGAAATTGCTCGTAGTGGGTTTTGTTGGCGATACATAGGCAAAACTCCTGTCTTTTGAAAAAGGCAAGGTTCAAACAGGAAGGAAGGATCTTGACAGTGTGAATAGTCACATCATGTCATCCTGAGCGCAGCCCGCAGCTCTCGGTCGATCGGCAGCGGATGTTTCGCTGCGCTCAACATGACATGGCCAGATTTTTCTGTTAATTGAGGAATGGCCACGTTCATTTGAACCTTGCCTAAGGATCACATCGTTATTTCTATTATACGATACTTTTATGTGCTGTTGTGCTTACACCTGCATCTCGATCAGTGCGTGCTGGATACCCGCCAGAGCTTTGTCGATATCGTCAGCACCCACCCCATAGTGTGTTACTGCACGGATAATGCCTTCGCCCATGGTGCCCATTAAGACACCATGCTCGCGCATCTTTGCCAGGAATATGTTGGTTTCCGCTTCGCTCAGGCGCTGTCCTTCTTGGCCGCGAACAGAAAAGTTCACGATGTTGGTGACAACGCGCTCGACATCGACCTCGATCTGGGGGAAATCGGCGAGGCCAATGGCGAGGCGCTTGCAGTTCTCGTGGTCTTCGGCCAGCCGCTCCACCATCTGTTCCAGCGCGACAATGCCGGCCGCGGCGAGTATACCCGCCTGCCGCATACCGCCTCCCAGCAATTTCCGCATGCGGTGCGCTTTATGGATAAACTCCCGGCTGCCCACGATCATCGAGCCGACGGGAGCGCTCAAGCCTTTCGAGAGGCAGAACATCATCGAGTCTACGGGAGCAGCCAGAGCGCTAACGGATACCCCAAGCGCGGTTGCGGCGTTGAAAATGCGGGCGCCATCCATATGCGCTTTCAGGCTGCGAGCATGGGCCAGATCGGCGATGCTTTCGATCTGCTCTACGCTCAGAACGGCTCCCCCGCAGCGGTTGTGAGTATTTTCGATGCAGAGCAGCGCGGTAGGGGCAGAATGCTCATCGCTGCCATCGGAGAAATTCAGTATCGTCTCGGCCTGCTGCAAGTCGAGCATGCCACCTGCATCCGTGCGGACGACATACATGGGCGAGCCGCCAAGCGTCGAGGCGCCACCAACCTCGTAGCGATAGATGTGGGACTGGTCGCCTACAATTACGCCCTGGCCGCGTCCTGCATGAGATAAGACAGAAATTGTATTGCCCATGGTACCGCTGGGCACGAAAAGGGCGGCCTCTTTGCCTGTGCGTTCGGCGGCCAGTTCCTGCAGGCGATTGATTGTGGGGTCTTCGCCATAGACATCATCTCCGACCTCTGCCCTGTACATTGCTTCGCGCATGGCCGGAGAAGGTAAGGTTACAGTGTCGCTACGTAGATCGATTATCATTATCAATAGTCCTTTCTGTGTTACGTTACATCATCCTTGTTTCCCTAATGCCTGGTTCAACTGCGCCTGGTGCCTTGAGCAGAATTGATCGCTCTTGCGGTCGGTTTCTTCCAGTGTATTGGAGAAGTACATTACGCAAGTTGGGATATTGCAATGTCCTAAACCGTAGGTATGCCCTAGTTCGTGAATGGCCTCTTTGATTGTACGTTCCTGTAATAGCTGCTGGTCGGCAGGCTGTCTCCAGAACTCAGGGTGCAGGCGGGCAAGGGCAATAATTGCTGCTTGCTCGCTTACCTGGGCCTGACCGAATATAAAGTTTAAGCCGGGCGCAAAAAGGTCAAGGTCTGCTACACCAAGCACTCGTTCGGACTGGGCATCAAAACGTGATAATTGCTCGAGAATTGGCTCAGCCTGGTATTGTTTTCGCGCTGCTGAAAAGGCATAGTCTGGTTGTGGAAGCCCGCTTTGAGCAATATTGGCCGCTCGCCCTGGAAATCTCTTTTCTATGGCTTGTGGTAGTTCTCGCAAAATATTCCTGGGCACGTTGCCCACGGGAACGATCTCAATCTTTGGCTGTTTCATATACTGCGTCAATGCTCATTTGATGGTGAATCCCTGGCCCCCACAAGGGAGGCCACTACATCTTCCCAAGCATTGAAGGTTGTTAGAGCACTTGGCACCAATGGCTGGTTGTCCGGCGTCTTATCTTCCTGTTACTCCTGGGTGATATAATCTACCTGCCCTTGTATTTTACAACGTTGTTCTTTCAATGTTCCATAGTCGAAATTGTATGGGTCTCCATCTTTTAGGGTGATCGACGAGAATGTGCCGATAATGAACCTTACCAAATAAATTGGAGGATGACGAGGGATTGCTTTTGGCCGATCAATCGGCAGTGGGCACGATAAATCGGCCCCTACAGTTTTCCTCCGAGTAATTTGTTTATCTTCTAAATCGGCGCTGGCCGCGATAAATCGGGCCCTACATCTCACCCGGAAGGATGGAGAGCCAATTGTATGGCAGGAGGAGAAAGAGCATGGAACTGAACTGGAAGCAGTATTCCCCACCGGGAGAAGCAACAGTCATCGCCACGATTGATGCCCATGCGGCGGGTGAACCGCTGCGGATCATCACGAGGGGGTTACCGAGGCTACAGGGTGAGACGATATTGGAAAGGCGGCGCTACCTGCAAGAGCACCTGGACTACATCCGAAAAGCCTTGATGTGGGAGCCGCGTGGCCATCGCGACATGTATGGATGTGTGCTGACTCCTCCGGTGACTCCTGAGGCTGATCTGGGCGTGTTGTTCATGCACAACGAAGGCTATAGCACTATGTGTGGGCATGGAGTGATTGCGCTGGTGACCACGCTCCTCGAAACGGGCGCATTGGCTGCGAAGGGCCAGCACACGCCGGTTAACCTTGATACTCCCGCTGGGCTGGTACGAGCTACTGCTCACCTGGATAGCCAGGGGCAGGTGGAGCGCGTGTCGTTCCTGAATGTGCCTTCGTTTGTGTACGCTCGCGATCTTGAGCTAGACGTACCGGCATATGGGCGGCTGGTTGTTGATATTGCTTTTGGAGGAGCGTTTTATGCTATTTTGCCCGCTGGGCAGGTGGGATTGCATGTCGTGTCGCAACAGGTAGAGCAACTGGTGGCAGCCGGGGAAGCCGTTAAAAAGGCAGTCAACGCAAAGCTTACCATCGAGCATCCACTTGAAGAAGATTTAGGCTTTCTGTATGGTACGATCTTTACCGATCAAGCAGAAGATCCAGCGCATCATAGCCGGAATGTGTGTATTTTTGCAGATGGTGAGGTGGATCGCTCGCCTACAGGGACGGGTGTTTCTGCACGCCTGGCCTTGCATTATGCAAAGGGCGAAATTACAGATGGCCAGCAGATTACCATTGAGAGTATTTTGGGGGCAGCGAGCACATTCAGTGGCAGAGTAGCCGGTCATGCAGAGGTTGGGCCGTATAGAGCAGTTGTGCCTGAAGTGAGTGGAAAGGCATTTATCACGGGGCGACATGAGTTTATCATTGAGCCAAGGGATGGATTGGGCAGAGGATTTTTGCTTAAATGAGGGTTCCATCACTTCTTGGATGTTGGGAACTAGGGCGAGGGCAAGCCTCGCCCCTACCCTCGGCAAAATGCCGACCCCAATTTGTGGTAGAAGCTTTCCTGAGCTTGTTCTTGTGTTTCTGCATGTGAGCCATTATTATATGATGAACTTTACCTTTTTCATGCGGACATTATGGTATAGGTTGAGGGCCGATAATGATTTTTAACGACCAAATTCGGTAATGCATGTCATGTTGAGCGACCGATCTTGTTTGGAAAAGTTCAAAATCGGCCCCTACAGGCGTTTTGGTCAATTTGGTAATCTGCACAATATAATAAGGAGATACTATGCTCAATGACCCTGTTCTGATTGATGATTGGCACGTGGTTGCCTATGCGCCCGACCTCAAAGAAGGCAAGCCGATGGCAGCGCGCCTGCTGGAAGAAGACCTTGTGCTCTGGCGGATTGGCGATAGGATTCATGCCTGGCGTGACTTGTGTCTCCATCGTGGAACACGACTTTCATTAGGCAAGATCGAAGCCTGCGCGCTTATCTGTCCTTACCACGGTTGGACGTACAATGAAGAAGGGCAGTGTATTCGCTTTCCTGCACACCCAGATCAAAAACCTCCTGCAAGGGCGCACGCAAAGGTCTATGCGGCGCGGGAAAAATATGATTGGATATGGGTAACGCTTGGTAATCCTGCGCATGATATACCAGATTTTCCCGAGTGGGATGATCCGGCCTTTCACAAAGTGCACTGTGGCCCTTATCCGTTTAATGCCAGTGGGCCAAGAGCAGTAGAGAACTTCCTGGATGTGACGCATTTTCCTTTTGTCCATACGGGACTGTTGGGAGACCCTGCTTATCCCGAAGTGAATGATTATGAAGTGGAACTCACAGCGGAGGGCGTGACGGCAAAAGATATTTCTGTCTGGCAGCCAGACCCTGATGGCACAGGCATTGGGGCAAGAGTAACGTATACCTATAAAGTGCTGCGCCCCTTAACGGCGTATTTTGTGAAGTCCTCGGCAGGTCCCAGGTTTGCTATGTTTTTTACTGTGACGCCTGTAACAGAACGCACGTCGATTGCCTGGACATACGTGGCAAGGGATTACGGGGAGGATATTCCCGATGAGCAGGTTCGACAGTTTGAGGATGCAATCACCTGGCAGGACATCCCGATTGTAGAATCTCAACGGCCTGAACTCTTACCGCTGGACTTGCAGGCTGAACTGCATCTCCGCTCTGACCGTACTGCCATTGCCTATCGCAAGTGGCTCAGGCAACTGGGATTGACTTTTGGCACGGCCTAATGGTGTGAGGGCCGCAAGGGCCAGGGTAGTGGTGACAAGCCACATTTACAGAGGTAGTTTTTAGAGGTGAGCGAGGAGCGCGAGGCACGAGGGCAAGCGCAAGGCACCCACCCCGCTCCACATCCGCTCCTTGCCCTTACAGCTACGATATATGGTTGTGCAGGGCGATGGCGGTAGGATTTTGCAAAAGTGTGTGGGAAGCATATATAATGCGTGTAAGTTTTTTTGCTTGCATGTTTGAACTCCGGATGAGAGAAAAGGAAGGCTGGATGGCTTATTCCACTGACCAGAAGGCGGATAGTTACGATGTTGTTGTCGTGGGGGCGAGTTTTGCCGGGCTGAGTTTTGCCGGTGTGGCAGCGGCTCTTGGCTTGAGGGTTCTGGTGGTGGAGCGTGATGCCGAGGTTGGAGGGGTGGTGCGCACAACGGGAGTGCTATTTAGTGATGTGCTCGACATTGTTGATGTGCCTGCGCGCTACCTCATGAATACAGTCAGGCGCATCCAGCTTTTACCTCCTGGCCAACCAGCAATTGAGATCAGCAGCAGGGCCTATCGTTTTTACATGGTGGATGTGACCGGGATGCTGCAATGGATGGCGGCGGAGGCAGAGGCGCGTGGAGCAACGATCCGCTGCGGGGCTATGTTTCTTGATGCTGGGCGCGAGCAGAATGGACTGATGAGGGTCACGCTGAGAACATCGAGCGAAGCGAGGGAACGAGAAACTGTTTGCGCGCAGTTCCTGATAGGCGCGGATGGGACGCGCTCAAAAGTGGCCCAATGCCTGGGGCTGGATCAGAATACGCGCTTTCTGGCCGGGGCGGAGTGGCTGGTAGAGGGTGTTGAGTTAGACCGTGAAACATTTTATTTAGTGATGAGCTACAGCCTGGCCCCGGGATATTGTGTCTGGCTGGCTCCTCATGGTGATATTGTTGCGCTGGGCGTGGCCGGCCATATGCGGGCCTTTAACCCGGCGACATCGCTGCGAGAGGCGCAGGAGCTGTTCAAGGATGTTGCGGATTTAAGCCAGATGCGGGTTGTGGAACGCAAGGCAGGCGTCATTCCAACGGGAGGACGGCTGCGGCGTGTGTATTGCGATGACGAACGGGGTAGGTGTTTGCTCCTGGGGGATGCTGCCGGGTTGTGCGGGGCGGGAACGGGTGGGGGAATCTATCCCGCGTTGATCAGCGGGCGGCTGGCGGCGCATGCGGTGGCTGGTGAGGTATTAAATGGAGAACGGGGAGCAATCAAGGCCTATCTGCGCAACCTGCTGCATGCGGGAAGGCTGGGAGATTACCTGCGCATCGAAGACTGGATACGTTGGGCGCTCGACAGCATGAAATCGGATGCAGATGTGGGAATGTTGTATGACCTGTTTGGCTCGCCGGCGGGGCGGCAGCTTCTACAGCGGGTACTTCTGGAGACGCCGATCATCGGCATGGATAGCAATCTCTTTACGTTCGTGCGCAGCTTTCTGGGCCAGCACCCGCGCCTGTATGGTGCGGCGCTGCAAGGGGTCTGGAAGCGCGTCAGGGATCGCCTATAGAAGGGATGAAGGATTGAAATTAGCGTACAAAGGTAAGAGGCATTTTCCCGCCTATGGCTATGCAGCCCTGGTATTATGTCTTACTGCCTGGGCGCTCTCCTGGCTACGCATTGATCCATTCTTCCGCTACAGTTTCTTCCCGCTGTGGTGTGGCTATATCTTTTTCATGGATGCGCTTGTCTTTATGAGGCGAGGCGAGTCGCTCCTCACTCGGATGCGCTGGCGCTATGTGCAAGTATTTGTCATTTCGAGTATGTTCTGGTGGGTCTTCGAGGGGTTGAACGTGCCGGTGCAGAACTGGCACTATATCCTCGACCAGCCATATAGCCCGCTGGCATATTTCCTGCTGGCCAGCCTCGATTTCAGCACGGTGTTGCCGGCGGTCATGGAAACGTGCGAGCTGCTTGCTACGTTTAAGTCCCTGCATCCGCGCTTACCGGCAAGCGATCCCGGCCCTCGTCTTTCACTATGGATACTGCTGCCTCTAGAGGCGGCGGGCATTGCCTGTTTCATTCTGCCGTGGGTTTTTCCAGATTACTTTTTCGCGCTGATCTGGCTTTCCCTGGTATTGATCCTCGATCCCATCAACAACCTCTTGCGGCGTAAATCGGTGCTGGCCCATCTGGCGGTGAGGGACTGGCGTTTCTTTATCCTGTCGCTGGCAGGGCTGATTTGCGGATTTTTCTGGGAGATGTGGAACTATTTTGCCTTGCCGAAGTGGTATTACACGGTTCCATATGTTGGAGTCTGGAAGATCTTTGAGATGCCGGTGCTGGGCTATTCGGGCTATCTGCCTTTTACCTTTGAACTCTTTGCCATGTACCAGTTCATCCTTTTGCTTTTGAGGCAGCAGGAGGATTACCTGGGTTTCTAGATTCAACAGTATCAACAGTTCAAACTTATGCACGCTCCCTGGTGTTTGGCCGAGTAGGTGGCTGCTTCCATCACGGCGATATTGCGGCGGGACTCCTCGGGTGGAACGGCGAGAGCTTCTCCACAGTGGAGGTGGTTGGCGAGGTTGCGATGGAAGGGGTATAAGGGAGCCTCGGGGAGCGTCAAGAGCTGCTCGTGGATGGCGCCACTCTGCTCGCGTATGTAGACCGAAAGCCGGGGAAGAGCTTCAGAGGGGGCGAGATGCTCTTCGATGAGATCGCCTGACCAGCGACGAGCCTTTACCGTTTCTAGTCGCCACTGCCCCACGATGGCGCCGCGCTCGCCGAGAATATACCATTTTGGTTTCATGGCAGCGGCAATATCGGAATGCATGAAGATAGCTTCTTGTCCACCCTCAAAGAGAAGGGAAACGGTAGACTGGTCGGCATTGGTCACGTCATGCCAGACGCGCTTATGTGCGATGGCGCGCACGTTGACGACCCGGCCAGGGATAAGTTGCAGGATCCAGTCCAGGTAGTGGGAACCCCAATCATAGAACACGCCGCCGGAGATAGGCTCATGTGAGTGCCAGTATTCGCAGGGATGAGCGTAGGTGCCTATGAAGGTCTCCATGTGGAAGATGGGGCCGATCAGCCCCTGCTCCAGCACCTGCCTGATGGCGAGATAATCGGGGTCCCAGCGGCGGCATTGATAGACGGTGAGCACGCGCTGCTGTTCCTGGGCGAGCTGGATCATCTGATCGGCTTCGGCAGTAGTGAGGCAAAAAGGTTTCTCGGAGACAACATGTTTGCCGGCTTGCAGCATGTGCATGGAAAGGCTGGCATGTGTGTTGGGAGGAGTGGAAATGATTACAAGATCGATGTCCGGGTCTTCCGCGACCTGCGTGACATCGGTGCATGTCTCGATCTCAGGAAAGGCTTCTTGCGCCATAGCGAGGCGAGCCGGGTTGCGATCGCATACGAGGGAAAATTCGAGACCTGGAACGGCATTGAGAGCGGTGCCGTGCTCAAAGCCGATAACGCCGTAGCCAATCATGGCCACACGCACAGGTTGTTCGGGCGCATCTTCCTGCCTGACATAGCGGATGGCGCGTTCGAGCAGTTGCCGGAAGACGGGGTGAGAGCGAGTTTCGGCTGTCGTGCCGAGGACAGTGCAGAAGATGCGTCCCTGGCCATACTGGCGCGTGTAAGCGAGGGTGCGTGGAGCATAGTGCCAGGTCGTGCGCCAGATGATCTCGGCACCGGGGGGAAGCAGGTCGAGCAAGTAAAGGGCCTCGGTAACGGCAAAGGAGGGATCGACGCGACGTGTCAGGTAGTGCGACGAGGTAGCTACACGAGCGATAATTTCGGTGTAGGGTGTGCAGGCTCCGTGAGACGGGCCGAGCACTTCGCCGAGGAGTTCGGCATCGTGATACATCTCGACGGCATCGCCTATACAGACGAGACCACCCCCCTGCTCAACGAAGGATTTCAGATCGCGTTCCTGCTCCAATGTGAGCGGGCCTCTGGTGCCGTCAAGAACAATTACGTCGTGGATAACGCGGTGTGCCAGCGATGATGGGACAGCAACATCTCTTGCGTGGAACATGAATGTTCAGTCTCCTCTGCATTGCTTGTCTGACTTGCTCGTGTCTTATGGTATGGCCTGATGCATCGAATTGTACCACAGAAAAGACAAGCGGGCGAGATGCTTTTGCGTTCAACGAATCCTTCTATGATGCCGTATCCTCGATCGTTACTGTTCCGGCAGCGCCATCGACGGTGATCTGCTGGCCGGTGGTGATGCGCTCCGTCGCTCCTGGTACGCCCACGACTGCCGGGATGCCGTATTCACGAGCCACGACTGCTCCGTGGGAGATTGAGCCACCCATTTCCATCACCAGACCACCGGCAGTCAGGAAGAGTGGCGTCCAGCCGGGATCGGTTGAAGGCGCAACCAGGATCTCGCCCGGCTCCAGGTGCGCCCCTGTTGGGTCGAGGATAACCCGCGCCCGCCCAGTAATGCTTCCCGGCGAGGCAGGTGTTCCCCGCAGCATCCCTTGAGACGCGGTGCCATCCGCCACTGCTGGAGTTGGCTCGCTGCCATCGGAGAGGAGTATTCGTGGCACATGGCGGCGCTGCAACTCGTGCTCATAGCCTGCCTGCCGTTCGCGAACGATATCACGCATGTCCTCTCCCGCCAGGGCAGCCTGTGCTTCTTGCAGTGTGAGAAAGAAAATGTCTTCGCCACTCTCCAGGCAGCCAGCTCTGGCCAGATCGCTTCCGATGGATTGAAGCACCTCGCGCATATACGCCAGCATCAATACCAGGCAGAATTTAGGCATCTCGCGTAAACCGGCCAGCGCCCGCGCTCGTTTCAAGAAGAAGCCAACAAGCAGGCCCCGTAATCGACTTTGGCGAGTTGCGCGGCGCGCCAGTTCAGCCACCATCGCCTCGGCCTCTTTTGCTCCCTGCTCAAATTGCGCATCCGGGGCCAGGGCCGGATCATTCAATTGCAAGTAATTAGCAAGCACACCGAGGATGTGCGCCGGGTCTTCGCTCCAACGCGGCAGGCCCAGATCAATCTCGGCGATACTGCGATGGCCATAGTGATACAGGAAGCTGGCTAATCCCTGCTGGAGCAATGGCGGCAACGTGCCCGCGCGGTACTCCTGTGCCAGTTGTTCAGGCGGGGTTTCGCTGACATGGCGAGCTGCTGTGGCATCAGCAGCAACTCTGTGGGAGAGCGCCCATAGATCCAGATCCATCTCGGTCGTAGGGTTGTGGGGCAGCGCTCGCAGTGCGGCCTGCAATTCATCAGGAGTGGCAATATCCCTCAGCAACCTGCTCGCCAGCCCCAAACTGCCAAGTCCGCTGGCGAGCACCGGGGGCAAGGTGCGGAAAAGAGGCCCTATCTGAGCAGGCACAAGCTGCTCAAGAGCCTTCAAGCGATCGGCAGGATTGCCGGCATTGTTTAGCGGGGACGTTGCTCTCAGCGTCTCCAACCGCGCTCTGGCTCGCTGCATACGCTCTATAGCGGTTGAAGGCTTGAACACGATGTGAGTGATAGAAAATGGTGCTCTCGTTTTCGCTGCGAGCGAGCCAAAGGCGCGTATCACTCGCCAGCGCGGCGTTGCCTTGAGGGAGAGCCGTGGATCGGCGGTCAGTTGCTGGAGGAGAACGCCTGAGCGGGCCTCGGCGAAACCTATAGCTCCTATCAACAACCTGCGCCCGATCTTTGTCCGCAGAGCGGCTGTAACATCAGCGAAGAGGCGGGAACCGGGATCGACCAGGATGCTGGGGCCGTTCAGAAGCTCGCGGGGTGCGAGATCAAACAGGCTGGCAGCAATGGAGCCAATCAGCCGGAGGGCCGCTATGCCCATCGGGGTAAGTGGTTGAAGCACTCCTTGAAAAACATTGAGCGAAAAGTACACGCGCAACTCATCATCGTTATCCGGTGCGTTAGCGGGCAGTGGGTACAGCGTCGTGATTGGCCGGGATTGTATGAGCCAGAGCTTCCCCGCTGCATCGATAGCCCATTCGATATCCTGCGGCGCGCCATAATGGGCCTCGACCCGCGCACCCAATTGCGCCAGCTCGCGTATCTGAGCATCAGAGAGGCAGGCTTCGTCAAGGTTCGGGCCGCTTTCTGTCCGTGTGGTGCCACCACCTGCACTGCCCCTGATGATGACGCGCTTGTCGCCGAGCCGCCGTTCGACGATTTCGCCGCTGGCGGCATTCACCACGAAGTGATCGGGGTTGGTCTCACCAGAGACGACTGCTTCTCCCAGGCCGGGGTTGGCATCGATGACTGCCTGGCGGCGCTTGCCTGTTAGCGGATTGGCTGTGAACAGCACACCCGCCACTTCAGCTTCTACCATGCGCTGCACTACTACCGCTAGCTGCACCCTACGCTGATCGAGTCCCAGGCTTGCCCGGTAGCTTACGGCGCGCTCGGTCCACAAGGAGGCCCAGCAGCGCCGCACCGCATCCAGCAGAGCTTCAGTACCGACGACATTGAGATAGGTTTCCTGCTGGCCTGCAAAGCTGGCAAAGGGCAGATCCTCAGCCGTGGCGGAAGAGCGCACAGCCACAGGGATAGGTGAGCCCTCGCCCAAAAGGAGATAGGCAGCGCTAATAGAGGCGGCCACATGCTCTGGAATGGTGGCGTTCTGGATGCAGGCGCGAGCCGCGTGTGCCAGTTCGGCGAGCTGCTCGGGATTGCTAGCATTCTGGGCCTGGGCATCCAGAACTGCCGCAAGTCCCGCCTCTGATGCTACCTGCTCGTAGGCTGCGGTCGTAATACAGAACCCAGGCGGCACTGGCATTCCCGCACCGGCCATCTCACCCAGGTTGGCCGCCTTGCCCCCAACCAGCGCCAGCATATGACGCTGGATGGCTGTCAATGGCAGCACGATTTCTGTAGTAGCGGTAGGTTCAGTACGTTGTTGTTCCTGCTTCTGGAGTTCCATAGAGTTCCCTCTTTCTATTATGGCGCCAATGCGCGCATGATCACCTCAACGACCGCATCGGCGCGGTCGAGTGAAGGCTGTGCTTCCTCCCCAAGTACTAAGTTCATGATAACGTAGGTTAACAGCCCGCCAAGCAATGCGTGCGTCACAGCGTCGAAGTCAACGTCGGCAATGATCTGCCGCTCGCGGGCTTCTTGGAGCAGCGAGGTGATGATGGCGAGACCGCGTGCTGTGACGGTCGAGAAAAACAGCGTGCCGAGTTGCGGGAAACGCGGCGCTTCGGCGATGATCATGCGCACCAGAGGGAGATAGCCCTGCTGGCTCATCAGGGAGAGTATCTCGCGAGAAAGCTGTGTGAGAGCCTTTTGCAGTGATGGAAGATCATGAGGCGTGGGCAGGGCCGCAAGCTGCCCGGCAAAGCGCGGCTGCTCCAGTGTCAGGTGACTCAGGACATCGACAAAGAGGGCCTCTTTGCTGGCATAGTGGCGGTAGAAGGTCTCCTTCGAGGAGATACCGGCTTGCGCTAGAATGGCATCAATGCTCGTGGCCAGGTAGCCTTGCTGGAGAAAGAGCTGGTAGGCGGCGGCACGTAGTCGCTCGCGGGTGTATTGGGCACGTGTGTGCTGCTTGTGTTCCATTGGCTTTCATCTCTTTTCAGTAACGTACAGTACGTTACGATTGTAATGGAGAGAATAGTGGTTGTCAAGTGCCAAAGCGACGGATGTTCTTGGCCTTTTACCCTAAGCCTGGTAGTCCATCAGGGTGAAAGGGCTGTTTCTTGCGGGTTGATGCTGCCCACGTAGGCGCATTCGTTGTAGAGAGGACATTGCAGGCAGTTGGGGCGCTGAGCGTGGCAGATCTGGCGCCCATGCCGGATAAGGTTGACGTGCAATGGATAGACCCACGCTGGCGGGATGTTTCTGGCGAAGATCTCGTGGGCCTGCTCAGCATTAACGTTTGAGCCGATGAGGCCGAGGCGGCGGGAAACGCGCAGGACGTGGGTGTCAACTGGCATGACGGGCTCGCCGAGGTTGAACAGGAGGACACAGGCAGCGGTTTTTGGTCCAACGCCTGAAATCTTGCGCAGGTAGCGCCATGCTTCTTCGGGTGAGCGCCTGGTAAGAGCATCGTAAAGAAATTGGGAGAGCGAGCCACTATAGCCTTCGGCCTGCTGCCAGTCTGTGAGGGTATGCAAGGCGTCCTGAATGCGCGGAGCTTTGATATTTGCCAGTCCACCGGAGCGGATTGCCTTGGCTACCTCATGGGTAGGAGCATCGCGCACCTGCTCCCAGGTAGGGAATCGCTCGATGAGCTGCTGGTAGGCGCGATCCGAGTTTATATCGGAGGTGTGCTGCGAGAGGATGGTGCCAATGAGGCCGCCCAGCGGGTCGTGGTCTGGCTCCCACGTGGGTGTGCCGTAGGTTTCCAGGAGCAGTTCGTAGACTCGCGCCAGGTGAATGGAAGGGTTGATTGTGATGGTCATGCTTATGATCCTTGTGAAGTCTCCCTTATGCACGCATGATGGTGATGCCGAGTTCGCGGTAGGGTGTTAACACCTCGTTGGGGGTGGAGCGCTCGGTCACCAGATGGGTCAGCTCGCTCAATGGTCCAACGATGTAGGGACCCGCCGTGCCTAACTTCTCGGCAGGTGTGAGAGCGACCACTTCAGCGGCGCTGGCGATCATGGCCCGCTTCACCAGGGCCTCCTCCATATCAAAGGTGCTGATGCCAGCCTCAGGATGGATACTGCCGATTCCCAGGAAGCAGAGATCGGCCCGGATGTGCTGGTAGGCCTCGACGGTGGCTGCCCCCACGGCCACCAGCTCATGCTTGTAGAGCTTGCCGCCGATCAGGATCACGTCAACCGATGGGTGTTCAGCCAGGGCCAAAGCTACTGGCGGGCTGTGCGTGATAACCGTGACATGCAGATCAGCCGGCAGGCGCTCAGCCACTTGTAAGGGAGTTGTGCCTCCATCCAGAATGATGACTTGATCCTGGCGGATGAGTCTGATGGCTGCCAGGGCAATGGCCGTCTTAGCACCCGGTTCCTGTCGCTGCCGCTCGATAAAACTGGCCGGGGTCGATAAGCGGGGCAGCGCTCCGCCATGTACCCTTTGCAACTGGCCAGCCGCGGCCAGTTCGTTAAGGTCGCGCCGGATGGTGTCTTCTGAGACATGCAAGGTCTTGCTCAATTCTGAGGCATACACCTTGCCCTCGCGCTGTAGGGTTCGCAGAATGGAACGCCGTCGTTCTTCCGTCAACATTGCAACTTTCTCCGTGAAAATGCGTGATAGCCCTTGACTTTGCGTGTATTTGCGTGCTATCATTATACTAGATGCAGTATACTGCATGGTAATGCTGGTTGTCAAGGGAATAGGACGGTGTGGAATCGAGATGAAGGATTGGCTGCCAGCATTGCCTTGAGGCAACAGGGAGGCATTGGGCGAAGTAGTGGTTTTCCTTAATGAACAATAGAGCGATGCCTGGCATACACACAGGTAACGGAGGAATAGATATGGACGGAATTAAAAATTACTTGATGGATATGGATGGGGTCCTCGTGCAGGGGGCAACGCTTCTTCCTGGAGCAGCGGCCTTTGTGCAGAAGTTGCGAGCGCGAGAGATTCCGTTCTTGATTTTGACCAATAACTCGCAGTATACTCAGCGCGATCTGCAGGTGCGCCTGTCCTACCTGGGGCTGGAAGTGCCCCCGGAAGCCATTTTCACATCTGCGCTGGCGACCGCGCAATTCCTGCACTCGCAACGGCCAGAGGGGCGGGCGTATGCCATAGGAGAGTCTGGACTGACGACGGCCTTGCATGACATTGGCTACGTGCTGACCGACCAGGAGCCGGAGTATGTGGTGCTGGGCGAGACGATGGCCTATAGCTTTGAGCGAATAACCCGCGCCATCCGTTTTGTAAGCGCTGGGGCACGCTTTCTTGCCACCAATTCTGATGTGATTGGCCCAGGTGAACGGGGCATCGTTCCGGCGACCGGCGCTGTGGCCGCCTTGATCAGCGCTGCCACTGGCGTCAAGCCCTACTTTGTGGGCAAACCGAACCCGCTGATGATGCGCACAGCCCTGCGCACTCTCGATGCCCATTCTGAGGACTCAGTGATGATCGGGGATCGCATGGACACCGACATCGTCGCTGGCATCGAGAGCGGGCTGCGTACCATCCTGGTGCTGACCGGCGTCACTGCACGCGAGCAAGTGGAACGCTTCCCTTACCGGCCTACCTGGATACGCGACTCTATTGCGGATGTCGAGGTATAAGGATAGAAAGCGATTTGGTTAAGCTGTTTTGTGATTCAGAGTTGCTCTATTAGGGGAAGGATGATATGATGCAGGGGCGATAAATCGGCCCCTACATCTATTCCCGAGTTGTGTGGTGCTTTATTGAGGGGAGGCGCAAAGTAAAGTATGAATCTAGAGCAACCGTTACAGCAATTTCTTGATGAACTGGCGTCGGAGCAGCCAACGCCGGGCGGAGGCTCTGCTGCGGCGTTGAGCGGGGCCGTGGCAGCGGCCCTGGCGAGCATGGTGGCGCGGCTGACAATTGGCAGAGCCGGTTATGAGGCTGTGCAGCAGGAGATCGAGGAATTACTGCAACAGAGCGAACAACTGCGAGTAAGGTTCCAGCAACTGGTGCAGGAGGACATAGAAGCCTACGGGAGGCTATCTTCAGCGTACAAGATGCCGCGTGGTACGGCTGAGGAGAAGAGCGCGCGCAGCAGATCGATCCAGGCTCATCTTGTGGAGGCTGCGCTGGTGCCGCTTGAAGTAGCGGAGTGCGCGGCCAGTTTATTGCGCTGCTGCCAGCGGATTGCCGAGATCGGCAATGTGAATGTGCTGAGCGATATAGCGGTAGCTGCGGCGCTTGCCTCAAGCGCGGCGACGGGGGCAGCGTGGATGGTGCGCGTTAACCTGCGCTCGCTGAAAGACCTGGAGATGGCGAATATCTTGAGCAGGCGGCTGAGCGCGGCCCTGGATGAGATTACTGAACGCAGCCAGGAGATTGTGAGCATAGTAGGGAGCAGGGAGTGACGGCAGAAATTCTCGATGGGCGAGCAATGGGAGCGGAGATCAGGGCTGAGTTGCGAGACGAAGTGCGGCGGTATGTGCTGGAGCAAGGGAGGCCGCCAGGACTGGTGATTGTGCGCGTTGAAGGCGATGTGGCATCAGGTGTCTACAGCAAAACCATCCTGCGCATCGCGGATGAGATCGGTGTCAGCGCGCGCATGGAGCGGTTGCCACCGGATACTTCGGCAGGCGAGCTACGAGCAACATTGCTTCGCCTGAACGATGATGAGATGACGCAGGGAATCATCGTACAAATGCCATTGCCGGCTCATCTTTCAGAAAAAATGGTGGCGGATACGATTGCGTCCTCTAAAGATATCGATGGCATCAGTTCGCGCAGCGCGGGGAATCTGTTCCTGGGCCTGCCGAGTTTCCTGCCCTCAACAGCGGCAGCAGTGATAGAGATTCTTGAGCGCACGCAAACGCCGCTGGTGGGCAAGCGCGCTGTTATCCTGGGGCGTAGCAACGTGGTGGGCAAGCCACTGGCGATGATGCTGTTGCAGAAAAATGCGACGGTAACAGTTTGCCATTCACGCACGAGCAATCTGGCCTATTTCACGCGGCTGGCGGATGTCCTGGTAGTAGCGGTAGGCAAGCCGGGCATGATTACTGCGGATATGGTGAAGCCTGGAGCGGTGGTGATTGATGTGGGGATCAATACCTTGCCGGATGGGAGGATCGTTGGTGATGTGGATGTTGCCTCGGTGCGCGAGGTGGCGAGCGCTCTGACGCCCACTCCTGGGGGCGTTGGTCCACTGACGAATGTGCTGCTTTTGAAACAGTGCGTGCAGGCGGCATGGCTGGCCGTGGAGCAAAGATAGTTTATGCGTGACACGCGCTTCATTTTTATCGAAGGACTTATGGGGGCCGGTAAGACGACTACGGCATGGTTTCTTACCGAACAACTGCAACGGAATGCGATTGCTGCTCGCTTTAGGCGTAAGGTGCCGTATCAAAATAAATGGCAAATGTAACAAACTTGCCGTCTTTTATCGTGAAAAACTCGGCAACGTCACTGGAGAACATATTTCCTTTGGGTGATTGCAAGGCATACCGAACTATGGCAGCGGCTTTTTCTCCATCAATAAGGAGTTCCTTTACTTCAAAAGACTGTACCGTTGAGTAAAAGCGCCTTAAACCTGCAATAGATGCCTCTTTTCCTTGAATTTGTTTGCCATTACTGATAAAAATCATCTCATCTGCCAGGAATGATTCCCATTCTTGCTTTTGTTTGAGGCTGTTGTAAAAGCTCTGGATAGTATCTCTTGTTGACATACTGTTTTTGTCTCCTCCTTTCAACAATAGCATTGTAGCATAAAATCTCTGCTTGAGAACACCGCGTGGTACGCTTTTTCATGTCACCGGTTCATCAAGCTTTAGAAGCGCAAGGTATTCGACAGGGCGAGTTTTGACTTATTACGGCTGCGCGTGCTTCATCCTGCTTAGTCGTCCTTGTTTGCCTCTTCTCGCACTGACAGCTTGTGGCAAGACCGCCTCTTTCAGTAGAATAGGGTAAACTGAAAAGGAACAGGTTGTGTGATTATGTCTGCTCAATTCACTCTTCCTCGAGAAATTGCTCATTATGTGGGGCCTCTGAAGGCTGTCGAATACCCCCCACAGGGCACAGCATTCCAGATTGCCGTTTTGACTTCTGCCCGTGGGCGCTTTGTGCTTAAACTCGCTTCTACCCCTGCCAAAATTGGGGATCTAACTCGTGAAGCTCATATTCTTTCTGCCCTCCAGGGGTATGCTCCTTTTGTTAGTCGGCCCCTGCTCGATGTTCCAGTGAAAGGTGGACATGCCTTCCTCTTTACCTATCTTGAAGGGGAACCGCTTCATTTGGTCATCCAACATGCCAGTCCACGAGAACGTCAACAGCTCCTTACGCAATATGCTCAGGCTCTTCAACGAGTCCATAGCTGGACACCCGATCTTCCGTATCCATCAGACTGGTTGACAGAAACACTGACTTGGCTGAGTAACAGCATTCTTGCTCGCGCGCCCGAAGTGCTTGTCACCAACACGAATAGCCGGTTTGATGGGAGCAATGCTAGGCACTTGCTCGCAGACCTCCAGAAGCGGAGATCGGATATGAACAATGATATTGTCTTCGGTCACTACGATTATTGTTTACCCAATGTCCTTGTGCAAGGCCAACAGGTGACAGGAATTATCGATTGGTCAGGAGGGGGATACGTTGACCGACGATTTGATCTTGCGACGGCATTGTTCTCCATGCAGTTAAGCGAGGCTTTACAGGAGCCAGACTTTCAATTGACGTTTCTTCGGGCTTATGGATATCAAGAACATCCTGATAGCTTGTACTTTTTTGAGGCATTGCATGCATTAACCTGCGCTTTTTGGCAGTAGTTGCTCATAGGTCAAGACAAGCATGCTAACTTAATGTGAGGATGAGTCCCATTTGTATGATCATCAAAAGAGGTAACTCCATTGTCAGATAACGTAGAGATCGGTGCAAACCTTATGGCTTTGCCGGCAGGGAACCCATGTGGAAGCCCGGTGGGATGCTCATATTCCACATGGTTGAGGAGACCTGGGAGGCTGGTATAAGTTTAACGGTATCATATAGAGGTGTACCTGTGCCGCTGCTGAGAACATTGACGGGGCGATAGTGCATGTCGAGGAGCAAGATAAGGCCTCCTTGCATGCGTATGCGGTAGACTTGCTGGCCTCTGAACGTTTCTTGATCGAGATATACAGCGGTATGTGCCTGGAGTTCACGGCGTAGTTTACTGAGATCGAATATCGAATCATCGACGGCCCAGGCATCAGCGCCCCATTGCGCGACGTGATGGATCTCATCCATGCCGAGCATGGCATGTTCATCGCCCACAGCCACGACGTCGATCTGGCTATCCATCGTTGTTTCCACGTGCATCTGGCCTGTACCCAGGTTATGAAAGCTACTGATGTGGTAAACTTCGCCATTTCTCCCGCTTATGGTTTCACTATGGTACAGGACATACTGGCTCCAGGAAAGATGAGCAGGTAGGGTAAACGCCTGCTGCGTGCCTGTCGTTCCAAGCAATCCAGAAAGGTGCAGCGAGGCAAAAAGCGCAAGCATAATCACCACAGCAGCGGCTACGATTTCGCCGATAAGCCGGATAGAACGGCGAGGTGTTCTGCGCAGGCGTGCAAGCGGCTGCAGAATTGGTTGAGGTCGCTGCTGCTTTTGTGCGGTTATGGCTGCTATAATGGCCTGGTCAACGCGAGGCGAGGGCGCAGTTGCCGGCAGGCTGCCAACCAGGCGCGTCGAACGAGTCAGGTGGCGGAATTCTTCATCGCAAGGAGGACAGGCTGAGACGTGTTGGGCCAGCAGCTCTACCTGCTCAGGCGAAAGATCATCGAATACGGCCAGGTACAGGCGCACGATGGCGCAGGCATGAGGGCCAGTTTCCCCTGGTTGTGGCAATGGCGGCAAATCGATATTGTTCATCCCTGTCGCTCCTGCTCTGTAATGCTCTCACTCAGGCGCTGGTACTGTTCGGCGAACATACGTTTGGCGCGCGAAATACGGGTGGCAGCAGCGTTCGGCGAGATACCTACAATGGTGGCTATTTCCTGATAAGGTATGCCCTGGGCAGCGCTCAGGACGAGGACAACAGCATAATCTTCTGGCAGGCTGGCCAAGGCGTGCTGGATATGTTCGCGCTCTGCGACCTCTGGAATGCCTCCACTATCATGCAGCAGGGAAGAGCTTTCTTCTTCGGCTCCATGCTCAGCAGGGCCAGCACTTCGGCGTCGTCGCATGAGTGGCCACCAGGAAATACGCTTGCGCCGCCGGAGCAGATCCACGCATAAATTCGTCGCAATGCGATAGAGCCAGGGTGAAAGGTGCTCGCGATCATATAACCCGTTCCAGGCGGTATAGGCACGCATAAAGACTTCCTGCGTGACATCATCGGCATCTTCCTGGCTGCCTAGCAGGTGAAAGATATACGAGTGAATCGGGCGCTTGAACTTTTCATAGAGCATTGCGAAGTCCATAATGTGAGCATCGCCGGGCTGTATCGCTGTATCAAGCGGGCGATCAGCAGCATTATCGCTATATGCTATCAATTTTTTCGTTAACATGCTGGCATGTATTTTTCCTGGCCGCACGGCGCTTACCCTTCCAGGGATCATGTTCGACCACAAGCATCGGCCTTACCAGAGCCACGTGGTTAGTATATCACCGGGAATGGCTAGCGAAAAAATTCCTCAAGCCACGTTCTCTCCACAATGTTCACGTTCAAAGAGCCATTTTTTTACAAAAGCAAGGTTCAATTGTGAAAGATAGTCCTTAACAGTTCAGTCACACTATGTCACCCTGAGCCCATTCGCTTCGCTCAGGGGAAACTCCGCGAAGGGTCTCGCTCGATGGGCAGCGGATGCTTCGCTGCGCTCAGCATGACATGTGAAAGTGGTTAGTAGCTCCAGTTCAGGCCACATTGCGAGCAATGCCTGGCAGGGTGATCGCTCTCGAAAGCCTGGCGAAACGCCTTATAGCGCTCACCGTGCCAGATGGCCTCTATTGGTTCCTGGAAGATATTGCCCAGCACACGCTCCTCTTGATACTCCCTGGCACTTTTATGCCCGAAAGGAGCAAAGCAACACGAGAGCACGTTGCCGCTCGAGGTGATGTAGGTCAGCGTGTAGGGACGCCTGCAGCCAGACCAGGGACGGTCACCAAAATCGCGTACCAGGCTCTCTGCGGGCGTAGCAGAGCCTGCTGCATTGAAGGCAATGCCGCGTTCCTTACACACCTGTTCGCATTGTTGTATCATTGCCAGTTCTTCGGGCGTAGTGCGGCGGAAGAGAGCCTGCTGTGAATGGGCCAACCCTCGCTCGAAGTAGACGAGCCGCTGCAAATAGACCTCGCGTATGCCATTTTCGTATGCCAGATCGATGAGCCCAGGGAGCTCGTGCAGGTTCTCTTTCATGGCTGTGAACCAGAGGGAGACTTGCGGTCTGCTGGCATGCTGCTCTTGCTGCATTGCAATGAAAGCGCGAATGTTACGCCAGATTTTGTCAAAGGCATCCACTCCGCGCACGCGAGCATACGTTTCACGTGTTGCGCCATCCATCGAGAGGCGATATTCATCCAGCCCTGCATCGATCAGCTCCTGGCCCCGCTTCGCATTGAGCAGAATGCCGTTAGAATTGAAGAGCACGTAGGTTCCTCGCGCTTTGAGGTAGCGAATCATACGGGGCAGATGTTTGTTGAGTAGCGGCTCGCCCAGGCCATGCAGCACCACTCGTTCCAGGATAGGAAACTGATCGACGATGTAGCGGAAGTCATCGAAGGAGAGATCGCGGTCGTCTTCTCGCGAAAGCAGTGTGCGTGGACACTGCTGGCATAATTCATTACAGCGGCTGGTCGGCTCAATATAGATCGAGCGCGGCAGCTTGTCTATAGTAGGCATACAAACTCCTTTTATTTGCCAGGTAGGCAGCAGTTACCGGAGCAAGCGAGCTATCTTCTTGCAGTAACTCGGCCAAACGCAAGAGGTCAGGCAATTCATCAACATCAAACATGCTCTCCAAAGTGCCTACTTTCAGGCCCTGGCGTTGCGCCAGTTCAATCGTCATCTGCATTACCATGCTCGTACTCATAGGAATGCCCTGGAAGACATCATATGGCCTGTGCATGGCGATCAAGTAGTAACCACCATCATGCGCAGGCCCAAGCACGATATCTGCTTCATCAAGCGCTTTGCGTGCTCTCAAAACGGTCTCCCGGCTGATATGTGGCGAATCCGAGCCTATGACGATGGTGCGTCGGTATTTGCGTTCATAAGTCCACCGAAAGGCGTAGAGCAAGCGAGCGCCGAGATCCGCTCCCTGTTGCGGAAAGCAACGCATGTATTGCGCAAGCGAAGGCGCGAGCGTTGCCACGAAGGCTGGGTAGTCAACTCCGGCTGGTGTATAGGCCCAGTGGAGATCGCATAGTTGCCCGGCAAAGCGGCGGGCCAGGTCGGTCAGAAATGCCCGGTAGAGGCGAACGGCTTCTTCGTCGCCAATGGTGCGAGCTAAGCGAGTCTTGGCCGTCCCGGCCTGCGGGTAGCGTGCCATAACAACGAGGGCAGTATCAGGCATATGTCCTCCTTGTTCCTACGTGGCGCAATGTGGTGCTTAACATGCAGTAAGCAGCCTTGATGCTGCCGGAGAGCGTGCCGGCTACCTTCGAGCGGCCATGACGACGGCAGCGGTAGTGAATGGGTACCTCAACAATGCGGTAATGCGCCTTTGCCGCCTTGACCAGCATTTCGACGGGCCAGCCATAGGTCATTTCGCGCATCTCCAGCGCTTCTAACAGGGAGCAGGGCATAGCACGAAAGGAGCCGATATCGTGTAGATGCACACCGTACAAGAGACCGATCACACGGCTCACAAGCCAGTTGCCCAGCAGAGCCTGGGGAGGCACAGCTCCATGCTCTGCCCGTTTGCTCACACGCGAACCAATGACAAGATCTGCTTGCCCTTCTAATAGTGGTTCCAGGATCATGGGCAGGTCGGCGGGATCATCGCTTCCGTCCCCATCCATAAAAACAACGATCTCTGCTCCCAGCCTGCATGCCGTCTTGAAGCCCTTCAGGCAAGCTCGCCCATAGCCACGTAGCGGTTCGCTGGCGACTATTGCCCCCGCGCTGCAAGCAACGAATGCCGTCGCATCTGTGCTGCCGTTGTCAACCACGATTACCCATTGGGCAATATTTTGAGGAAGCTCTGCCAGCATGTAGCGGAGAGCAACTTCTTCGTTCAGGGCGGGTATAACGATAGCAACCCTGGTGACCAGCATAAGGCGTACAACTCCTCGTCACGTAATGTCACTCTGAGCGAAGCGAAGGGTCTGATGCGTGGAGACCAGAGATGCTTCCCCTTCCCCTTCACGGCGTTCAGGGCTACGGCTCACGCGTTCAGGGCTGGGCTGCACTCGCTCAGCATGACATACCTGAATCTTGTCTTTACCGTGTAGCACGATGAGAGAAGCCTTTATTTGCAGGATTTTTGATTTGTAAAAATTGTGTCCTTTTTTCGTGCAGGGTATTGAAAGCGACCATAACCGTTGCATGTTAGAAAGGCGTCCAGGAATTCAATGCCTGCGCTGCATGAATTGAAGATGAAAAAGACAGATGATGAGCCAGGAGCTGCCAGGCCTCCTTTGTGGCGTATAGGTGCGCTGTGCCTGTTTTTCCTGGTCTCGGTCATAGCCTATATGTTGCTTATTGGTACAGCGCCACGGGGTGATGGTCCCGTTGTACCGTTTCTCTCTGCCTGGATGGTCAGTTTCGTTCCCTATCTGGCCTGCTGTGCTTTTGTGCTGGTAACGAAACCGGCTCAGGGGCGCTGGCATTGGATCGAAGTTGGTATCATCCTGCTGGGGGCGTTTGTGCTGCGTGCGATGCTGCTGCCACTGCCTCCCGTTACCTCGCGTGATTCGTGGCGTTATTTGTGGGATGCCCGGGTCACGCTGCACGGCTTCAGCCCATACGTCTATGCTCCCGCGGATAGAGCTCTAGCGCCGTTGCGCGATATGGTGCTCTACCCGAACAGCCGTTTTCGCACCGTTCCTACCATTTACCCACCAGGAGCACAAGGAGTCTTCCTGCTGAGTTATGTGCTTGCAGGTGCCAACCTATTGTTCCTCAAAGCTATTTTTCTGGCGTTTGATATGGTCACCTGTGTCTCGCTCGTCGTCCTGCTCGAGCGCAAGGGACTTGATCCGCGTCGTGCGATTATCTATGCCTGGTGCCCGTTGCCCATCGTCGAATTTGCCATCCAGGGGCATGTCGATGTTATCACCCTGACGTTTACCATCCTCGCAGTGCTCTCCGCTGCCGGTACCAGCATACGGGGGCGTATGCTTACGGGATTCCTCATTGGCCTTGCCACGCTTAGCAAGCTGTACCCGATCCTGCTGCTGTTTGCTCTCCTGTCAGACATAACCGGCAGTGAGCGCAACGTAAAAGAAGTCTCCATTCTTGGAGGTGATTGTCGAGAGGGGGCCGATAAATCGGCAATGGGCGCGATAAATCGGCCCCTACATATATTCCGGCATGATTTTATGAAGGTTCATCATCGGCCCCTACGATTCACCCGGAAGGATAGAGAACCCGTAAAAGACAGGGGTGTGGCCCTCGTTCGCAGCATCATAGCATGGAGTGTTCCCCAGATAGCTACCTGTTGCGGCACAATTCTGCTTGGCTACTTGCCTTATTTGATCCTGGGTCATGGGCAGGTGCTCGGCTACTTTGCCATCTATGCCGGCGAGCAAGGTGAGAATGCGGGACCAGTACAACAGGTCGTGTACTGGCTGGCAGGTCAATTTCATATGACCCTCGGGGCAACCATCACACTTGAGCATATTATTGATATAGCGCTTATCAGCGTTGCATCGCTACTCATCATTGTTTTGCGTTTGCGCAATCACATCAGTAGAGAGGCCGCTACTCTCGTGCTTTTTGGAGTTGTCCTCTCGATCTCGTCTCACGTCTTTCCCTGGTACACCACTGTGTTATTGCTCTGGGTGCCGGTATTAATAAGCCCTGATGATTGGAAAGGGAGGAGTGCGAGGAGCCTGGCAATTACAGCGGTCTGGTATTTTACCATCGCTTCCCTGCTGGGGTACTTCGTTAATCAGGTCTCACTCGATTGGGGGGCCTATTACAGGCTTGTCTATATGCCTGCCATGATCGCATTGGGTGGAGCAGCCATTATCGGGGGTTTGAACCTGTATAGAAATCAGAAAGGAGGCTCTCCATCCTTCCGGGTGAGATGTAGGGCCCGATTTATCGCGGCCAGCCCCGATTTATCGGCACATTCTCGTCGATCACCCTAAAAGATGGAGACCCAGAAAGGAGTATATCTTGCAAGCCGCCCAGCAAAAGAAAGATATTCCTGAAAAACAGCCGGCGCTAGCACGGGCTAAACAGTTTATAGGTGTAGTCTTTGCCGCGTTAGGCGCGGGTTTGATAGCGAGCCTGCTGTCTGTAGTGCTCATGGGCGTATTACGCATCACAGCAGGCGTGCCAACGCCGGTCGAGCTTTTTGGCGATCATGTGCTCAAGCTCTTGCCTGCGCGCACATTTGTTGGTTTGCTGGTGAAATTTAGCCCAAATTCAAAAACTGCCCCACTTGGCCTGGCTTTGCTAGGTATGATTGGCCTGGGAACTCTGCTGGGCTTGCTTTATGCGATTCTTATCCGAGCCAAAGTACCGGCGGCTAGCTCGCGACCGGCGCTACGAGCATGGCTGGCAGCCGGGTTATTAGCTATCGCTATGACGCTTGTGGGAATTATCGTGTTCTGGGGAGAAATCGGGCAAAACTTCCTGGGTTTACCATTAGATTGGGCTATGCTGGTCACATCGCTTACCCTACTAGCCGATTTCAGCCTGTATGGCCTGATTCTTTGCGTTACCTATCATATCCTGTTGCCCAAACAGAGAATTGGCAGTGACCTTACCGTATCCAGCGAGCGCCGGCAGTTGCTCGCGCGTGCAGGCGTCGCGGTGCTCGGGCTTGGCGCTGCCGGAGGAACGGTAGGACTGGTAAAAGAGTTTCTGAGTAACTATGCCAGCTATGACGGCCAGGAAACATTTACACCCACCGGCTTCACTGCTCCCATCACGCCCAATAGCCAGCACTACACTGTTACCCAGAATGTCGTCGATCCGGCGGTAAATCTCGAGCTATGGAGATTGGAAGTGAGGGGTCTTGTTGGCCAGGCAGGCACATACACATACGAGGAATTCAAGAATCTTCCCTGCATCTCGCGCGCCATCACCCTTGAGTGTATCGCCAACGGCCCTGGCGGGCATCTCATCAGCACTGCCATCTGGCATGGCGTTCCTTTGCGTACATTACTGGAGAAGCATGGAGGGGCGCAAGCTGGCGCTCGCTATGTCGCTTTTTACAGCGTTGATGGCTATACGGTGAGCCTGCCCCTCGACGAAGTCCTGGCGGTTGACGCGCTGCTGGCCTATCAGATGAATGGCGCAGCGTTGCCCAATCGTCACGGCTATCCTGTGCGCGTCTTGATCCCCGGTCGCTATGGTGAGGAGAGTCCCAAATGGCTCACGCGTATCGAATTGACCGATCACTTCGTCAGTGGCCTCTACTCAGATCAGGGGTGGTACAACGGTCCCGTGCATACGACCACCCGCATTGACCGGCCGCATGGGCATATTCCAGTTGGACGTGCCATTGAGGTCGGCGGCATCGCCTATGCGGGAACTAGAGGCATCAAGAAGGTGGAAGTCAGCGTTGATGGCGGGACATCCTGGAACATTGCGAGGCTGGAACCTGCACTCTCGCAAGATACATGGGTGCTATGGACATGGAAGTGGGTGCCGTCTCTTCCTGGCCGCTATATCATCGTCGCCCGCGCTACTGATGGCACGGGAGCGCTACAGACGAGTAAGCAGCAGATTACTGTCCCCAACGGAGCAACCGGCTATCATTCAGTGGTCGTGCAGGTTTATCCAGGCCAATGAAGCACATTTGCATGAACCGGATGCCTGGCTCGGGACCTGGGTTAATCCGGCAACACAATGTTGTTACCTGGGTATTACCCTCATCTGTCCCTCGCTTGAGGAAGCAAAGTAGGAGGCGTTTAAACGAAGCAGGCTGGTGTGCCGCAATATAGAAGCGGTTTACAATGTTAAGTATAACCGGACGGTGTATCTTTAGGGGTGAGCTTCCTGTCACTTTTCTGGCAAGCGATTCGTGCATATATGACATGGGGGTGTATCTCTCATCAACACGCTTGCAGCATCTACAGAAAGGAGCAAACCGGCAATGACCAATGACAATCCATTTCAGGAAGAGCGCGATCAGGAACAGGAGAACGCAGAGAACCAGCCCGCGCTGAGAATGCCAAAAGTGAACCGGCAGCGTGATATGGGCAGCGGGCTGGATGCGGGTACAGCGCCCGGCACAACTCCTGGAAACGCTTATCAGAATCCAGGTGGCAAAACTGTAGGCCCGGGTGCTGACCCGCATGGTGGTGCTGGGGATGGCAGTGGCCTCACTACCGGACAATATAGAGGCAGCGACGAGGGTACCACTACAGAGCCTGGTGCAGGTTCCGGCGGTGGTGACAACGTGCATACCGACCTGGCGCGTAACCAGCAAACGATGAAAGGCTACCGGCCCCACAGGGCGAACGAAAGAGATAGAGATAAAGAGCGTAAAGACACGTAAGTAATATGCTGTTCGAATCGGAAAGTGAGCGTGGTACTATAGACGCGAGGAGGGTCCACATGTCTCAATCAACCATTGCGCTCCAGCCTGTGGATGCGGTGAAAGTAACGATCATCATGGACAACAGCCTTGATCTGCTGATGACGAGCACTGAGGTTGCGCAGCGTGTCAAGCTGGGTCCCCATCCGTTTGAGCGTAACTTGCCAATTGGAGAACATGGCTTCTCGGTGCTGATCAATGTAAAGAGCAGAGACAGGAGCGGAACTGTCCTGTTTGATACGGGCCTCAACCCACGAAATTTCCTGTACAATCTCGATGCGCTGGAGATCAACGTAGCGGATATCCAGGCGATTATTCTCAGTCATGGTCACCCCGACCATGCTATGGGGCTGGCTGGTTTGATCCAGCGCCTGGGTAATCGCAACCTGCCACTGGTATTGCATCCCGATGCTTACCTGGAACGAAAGATCATCTTTCCTAATGGAGAGGAAAGCTTCCTACCGCCACCCAGGAAATCAGATTTGCTGCGCGAAAACATAGAGGTTGTTGAGGAGCCAGGCCCTTCCATGCTGGTGGATAATATGGTACTCGTTTCAGGCGAGGTGTCCCGGACAACCGATTTTGAGAAGGGTTTCGCTGTTCACTACGCCAGGCGCGAACATGGCTGGGAGCCAGATCCGCTCATTCATGACGATCAGTGTGCCATTATTCATGTACGAGAGAAGGGACTGGTGGTCATCACCGGTTGCGGCCACTCCGGTATTATCAATATTATCCGCAATGCTCAGGCTCTTACAGGTATCCAGACCATCTATGCCGTAATAGGTGGTTTCCATCTTACAGGTTCCCTGTTTGTTCCCATCATTCCGGCCACTGTGGCGGCTTTACAACAGATCAATCCGCGCTACCTGGTTCCCGGCCACTGCACTGGCTGGCAAGCGACACACCAGATCGCCCGCGCGATGCCCGATGCCTTTATCGCTAACAGTGTTGGCACAAATTTTGTTTTGTAGGGCAAGAGCGAGTGTATCAGGACATTTGAGCGTTTCTGGGGGGATAATGGCCAATTTCAATCAACCCAAGCCAGTAAGCAACCCGTTCAGGAACATTGAGATGAAGAAGAGCGACCTAGCACGACCACTTGCAGTCATGCCTTCGATACGAGCACCATTGAGGCGAAAATGGCGATTCCATCGCTACTCACGTGGATTAAAGAGGAAGACGACTTTATTTGATAGAGGATGCCTGTTGTCTCAATTGCCGGTGGACTTTGAGCTTGATCAGTTCCATCAGACATTCAATCACCAAATAGCTTTCCAGTTCTTGGCGTTCCGCTTCGGTCAGCGCCCTCTCACGCTCAGCATGGATGAGTTCGTATGCTCGTTCAGCTACCTCGGAAGAGGGATGGAAAACCACGATTTGCTCAGGAGTGGGATGATGTGCTAGAAACCGTGCGACCTCAGTAGCAGCCTGTGTTTTGAGCAGCATTGCCGGTTCCTCCTTCTCCAGGAAAAGATGTCACACGCAAAGTTATGACTTAATTCGTTCTTGACAGCACATCAAGAGCATATCATAGAAGAGGCTGTGTTGCAAAAACACTGTGAGGACGCTGGCTCGTTCGCTCATTCCCCCTGGGTACAGAGCAGTTCTATGAACTCTGGTGAGCCAGCAAAGAAACGGTTCATGTTGTGGAGCAGGAGATAGGACTCGAATGTGATACAGTCTGTAAAGGTAACTATTCAGGTGGGGGTGCAGGAATATTGGCCCTTCTGAGGCATAGTGTCGCAAAGATATGTGTGTTTTGTCTAAACTTAGCCACCTTGCATTGGGGAGGTTGTATTCGCAGATTGCCAGATCCAATCTTCAGCTTTAAGTGCAGCCCTTATCTTTGGCAGATCGTTTTCGAGAAATGCGGTCCAGTGCTTACGAATCTTTTCCTCGAGTTCATCGTCGCTGGCATCCTCATAGTCTTCAGGTTTTAGGAATGATCGTTGATAAATGCTATTCCACTTATCGTATAACGACTTAGCTGGCTTAAATAGCGGCTTCTTTTGTGTAGCCATGTCGAACAGCTTTTGTCGCGTTTCCTTTGGTCCTGGCCCAATATATAAGTGAAGCTTGAGAGAATCCACCGCATTCTGAAATTCAAAGAAGAGCATTATACGATAAGAAGCAGCCCCATCTGTTCCTTTTAACAATACCGGTACATTCCATTCCTGAACAATGAAGCGGACATACCTTTTATGGTGAGCATCTAAAGCTAGGTCAGCCGTTTTTTGTATCAAATTTTCGAGAATTGTTTGAATCGTAGCCTGTTGATCTGGGCGATGTTCATAGATTAAGTCAAGAGCACGCCGATGTTTCTGGTAAATACGGCGACAAAGCTCTGCAACATCAGATTCGCTCATAATATGCCTCCTTAACATCTGAGTATAGTGGCGTATTACGGTAACTACATCTGTACCTAATGTAGATGCTCGGTTTTCTATCAAACTCTCAAGTGTTTTGCACACTAGACCGTAATCTACTGGCAAATAAGTTTCCCTGGCTTCACCCCTCGGTGACTCCCCATCCGGGGTGAGGTACAAACCGATGATGGACCAATTGGGATAATGTTGATGTACTTGCTCGTGATAGCGTAGAAGCTGGTTTGAGTGCTCACTGATATTGATCTTATTTTCGATGATAATAGCTAACTTGTGAGCCTCATCTAACAACAAAATATCTATATTCTGCCATTCTCGTAGAACGAGTGTTTGATCGAGACTCCAGACATCCAAATCAATAGGGGTAATTGGCACAATGACATCTTGAGTTGCCACCAGTATCTTCTGTAGCAATCGCTTGAGAAAGATATCACCCAAACCGTGGTTTTCTTGGGGGGTTAACAGAAAAGCGAGAAAGTCGGAGTGGCGCGATTCTTGTCGGACCGCGCCAATAGCCTCGAATATGTTGAACTGCCCGAGCAACGCTTCTAGTTGTTCAAGTTCAGGGTTATCCACTACGAATGCTTCAAGAGCTGTCCTGTCGTCATTGGTAAGGCTGGTTTCTCCTCGAACTTGGCTCATCTCTATCTCTCGTAACTTATTTGCGCTATCGCCTGAGGCGATTATAAGAGACTGCAAGGAAGGCGTCAATTTATCTATTCACGGATAAGCTGCTTACTTCTCAGCATATAACCACAAAGCCAGCGCTGCTTCGGGATCACGCCAATAATCCACTCTTACTACGGTCAGCATACAATATAAAGCAGTTGAGCTATTAAGCTAAATCTCATCAAAGAACTCAGGTACGACAGAAACCTGCTCGATCATTTTGACGTTTACTCCAAGACGTAGCTCTTTGAGCTTATCTAGTAGCTGCTCACCGTCTACCAGATCGATAGGAGGGGCGCCATCTCTGGTTGCTTCTGCTTTTGCCTCGCGGCTAAATGTTCCTGTAGTGATGATTAACCCCCGGTCTGCACGCCCAATCATTGCGCCACGAAAATCGCGAACCACCCCTGGTCCTACGCTGCCTTGATAGCGCTTGCATTGAAATAAGACGGGAAAGCCGAGCAGACCACCAAGACGCACAATGCCTACACCATCGATACCCCCATCTCCAGATCGGCCAGTTACTTTGACCTCAACAAAACCTGACTCACGCAGCAGGCGTTGCGATAGTCGCTCGAAGGCTGCAGGTGATAATTTTAGTAATCTTTCCAGGAGTTCCTCTCGCCATTTTTCTTCCAGTACCGTTTCAGCAATTTCTACTGCTTCCACATCTGCGACTGCTCTCAAGTTCTTATTGGATGATTTATCACTTCTGCTTTTTTTGCCCTTGATGAGATTCCTCACGAATTGTACGACTTGAAGGGGATCTACAGAATCGGTATCTCTACCTTTAGGAGTTAATACCCAAACTCCTCGTGCAGAGTTATCAAGCAGACCATAAGCTTTGAGATAGGATCTGGCCCATCCCAATCGGTACTCTAGTTCTGTCACGCGCTCGTTATGTGGTTGAGCAACTTCTTCGCTGGTTAAATTGAGATTTTTTGTGACTTCCTCATCTAACTCGGCAATAGTTGCTGAGCCGCCTAGACGTTTGATAGCTTCCAATACGGGGTTAAACAATTCAAAATATTGGGGAACAGCCATAGATTTGCCTCCCAGGCGTTTAGAAATATTTACAACTTTGCCCAGCAAAACGATTATAAAGAGATGAGGTGGATACGTCAAGCAAGATAAGCTGATCTTTCCCCTTGAATTTTTGCACATGATCATGTATAGTATTAGCAAGCAGGCGATGTTGTGAGTGGTTTGGGCCTTTCTTGTTTCCTTCGTTGCCTGCGTTGTCTTCGTTTTCTTCCGGTTATTCCCCGTTAATCCCGGTTGTGCCGGGTATCCTCAGACCAGAAAGGGTTCCTCGTATGGTACGCACACTTGATGCGGCGCTCACTGCCGCGCTGGCAAATCTTACGCGCAGGCCGGCGCTCACGCTGACGATTGAAGATCATGTTGTTCATTATGGGGTCTATCAATCGCCGAACCAGGGCGATGCCTGGAATGATGCCTGCATTGCTAATGATAATAGCATTGTGCGCTGCTATCTTTCGCGCGGGAGCAACCAGTTTGGGCAGTCGATCTATGTGCAGCGCATTACCGATCCCACGCAGTTTGTGCAGTGGGAGAGCTGGACGGCGCTTCCGGGCGGCCAGAATAACCTGTTCCAGGATGGCGGCGTGTGCATCTCCAATAATAGCGGGACGCTGCGGGTGTTTGCGCAGCAGGGAACAGGTGGCAACGCGATCTGGAACTGGTATTCGTCCGATAATGGGCAGACGTGGCAGGGTCCGGGCGTTGTGGCGACACCTCCGAGTGGGGCATTGACCAAAGGAATGGGCAGCGCCGGGCAAAACGATCTCTTTTTCCTCTACGACGTGGTTGGCGGCGAAGCGATGGGCTACACGGCGTATAGCGGTAGCTGGTCAGCGATCAACACGTGGGGGTTGCCGCCTCTCTCGTCGGGCGCGGGCGTGGCCGTTGCCTGGACATCATCGCAGTTTGTCGTGATCTATTCGGATGGCTATAGCCTGTCGTCCGTGACCTTTAACCCCAATACCAGTAGCTGGGGCAGCGCGGCCAGCAGTATCGCGCCCGCTACCAGCACGGCCATCGGGCGCCTCTCGCCGCGCATCACCTTCGCGGATGGCCTCTACACGCTCACCTGCATCGAGTCCGATTCTGGCGTTTTGACCGGATCGGTCTATAGCTACCCGCGCCTGCGGCAGTCGGCGGATCTCGTCCACTGGTCGAACGGGATGATCTTGCACGACCTCTCGTGTAGCTATGGCGCGGTGGCCTTCAAGTTGGTGACGCCAAACACGGGAAATGCCGGGCCGCGCTACTACATTGCCTCCATGCCCACTATCTTCAGCGCACCGGCTTTCCAGACGACCAACGCGGCGCAATACCTGGATGTGTCTACATCTGTGCTTTCCTATCAGCGACATGAGCAGGTAGGTAAACCGGCGCGGCTGGAGGTGCTGATCGATAACAACCGGGGCGTGTACAACGCGCTCACCACGAATGCGAATAGCTACCAGCCTATCGGTCTGAATGCCTCGCTGGTCTTGAGCGAGGGGTACAAGACGGGGACGCCGCCCACAGTGAATGATGTTGTGAAGGTGGGAACGTATCACCTGGAGCAGATCCATATTGTGCGCTCACCGCAGGAAAACCACCTGCTGCTGGTTGGACTGGATATCTCGCGCAAGCTCGACTTGATTTCACGCTACCAGAATACGTACACGAACCAGACGGTCGGCTATTTGATCGCGGAAGTGTGCGCGCGGGCCGGACTATTTTCGCCTTCACTGCCTGCAACGAGCCAGGTGAGCCAGGTTGTGCCGTCGTTTGTCTTGCAGGCGGGTCAATCATATCGCCACGCGCTGGATGAACTTTGCAACACCTATAGCCTCTCGTACTTTCTCGATCAGAACGAAACCTTGCAGTTTCGCGAGCTATCTAGCAGCGACCCCTCAGTATGGAGCTATCAACCGGAGATAGAGCTGGTGAGTTTTGGCAGCAACGATCAAAGGGCCAACCATATCATCGTCAGCGGCAAGCCGCCGGTTGGTGGGCAGGTGGGAGCGCTGACAACGGCTGAGGCATATGACGATGGCAATTTGCATCTGGTGGGAGTCGAGCGGCTCCTGCATCACGTCGATCAGAAGCTGGTGAGCACGACGAAATGCGCGCAGAAGGCTGGCTTTTTGCTGGCGCAGGAGACGAGGGCGCAGGTGGTACATAGCGTGACGGTGCCGCTGAACCCGGCTTTGCAGTTGCTGGATGGGATTACACTGACCGACAGCGCGGCTCCTACAGGCAGCGGCCAGCAAGCAGTATGCCGCATTACGCACCTGCTGGCGCATTATGATGCCGGGAAGGGGATCGATGAATTGCAGGTGGTTCTGGAGGGGATGTAATTATGCTTTGCCGGTGCGGCGCCTGCGTGTAGCGGCCGCTTTCTGGCGGCGTTGGCGGCGCTGTTGTATTTTTGCTGCTCGTTCTTCAGGTGGGAGGTAGCGATTCGTCGTTGTGCTGGTAGGCGCTGCTTGTTTCGTGCTTGTTTGAGGCCGGGCGGACTGCCGTGAATTGCGCGCGTTACGAAGCCCCTGGCGAATGACCAGTCCTGCAAGGATGACGGCCAGGGCCAGGATGACGAAGTAGACGGGAAGGAGAGCGCTGCGCAGGCTGGCGGGGAACGAGTTGAAATTGAGGCCGATGAGAAAGATGAGCGAGAAGAGAAGATATTCGAGGGCAGTGAGGATGTTGATCTGTTTGTACCATTGGATAGGCTGCCCCTTGGCGCGGGCTTCTCGCAGGCGTTGCAGGCCTCTCAAGAGGTTGTAGACTCCCAGGAGGACGAAGGCGACGACGAAAATGGAGAGTATGGATGAATTGAGCATAGATGATGAAATCCTCCTGTATGTTTTTCCTTGTCAGAGGGTAACTGATTTAGACTGCCTACGCAATACTAACTGCCGGCGTAATAGGAATCGTATGAGTATGGCGAGGCCTACACATACGAGCGGCCCGGTGATGAGATTGAGCGTGAACGTGAGCGTATTGAGGATGTAGAGCGTGCGTATCGGGATGGCAAGGATAGAGATACGTAATAGACCCTCAAGGCCACGTGCAATCCAGAGATTAGCCGGAAGAACGAGTACTAGCCCCAGGATTCCTTCTAGCAGCAGGTAGAGTGGCCAGCGCGCCGGGACTGGACGGTCAGAACCAGGAGTAGCAGGAGCAGGTAAGTTTTGATCGCGCAGGGTGAGAAGGAGCAGTGCCAGGGCGGCGCCATTGAAGATGTAGGGTTCAAGGGCCTGGGTGTCGAACATGGTTGGGTTGCCGAGAAACAAGGGGATACGCCACAGTTCGATAAGCAGGGCGAGAGCTGCCGCGGGATTGTTGCTGAGATTGATCGGAAGTGGAACCTGCCAGGGAAGCAACGCGCTGAGCAGGCGAAGAGTAGGGTAGGGACCTGGCAAGAAGTGGTAGACGCCAAGCATGTAGTCGAAGGCGGCAGCGAAGACGTATCCGGCCAGCACAGGAGTCAGGGCAAGGAGCAGGACTGCCACGAAATAGCTGAAGAACGAGCGCGGGCGTGAACCAGGTTTGCTGCTTGCGGGGTTCTGGTCTTGTCCTGCTGCCGGGTCGTCTTGAGAAGCTTTGGGGAGCTGTGTCATTCGCACGGTCTTCTTCTTTTTTGCGTTTGCCGGCAGAGGGCGTAGAGGGGCAAAAGCCAGGTGGCCGAGGGTAGCTCCCACGATGCTAAAGACGACGGAGAAGATGCCGACCAGCGCCCAGGTTGCGAGAAAGCCTTCGCGCTCGTCCGGCAAGGCGATGAGGGTAGAGATGAGATTGGGATAGCTTATGGCGGCTATAAACTGCAAGAGTGCCAGGAAAAGCCCGGCGAGCGCTGCTTCGCGCAGGCCAGGGCGCTGAGCTGTACGCAGTTTGCGCATGGCGGTAATAAATAAGCCGCAGCCGGTAGCGCTGAGGACGGCTGCGGGCGTCAAGGATGAGGGAGGCTGGGCATGCAGGCGCGAGGCAACCGCGAAGAATGCCGCAACCAGAATCACTATACCAACTGCCAGCCAGTCAAATGCTTTGTCTGGGCTGGCTGGACTGAGCGATGTGGAGGCAATCCCGGCAGCAGGCTGGGATGTTTCCTCCTCGTCTTCTATTAGATGTACAGGCTCTATGTCTTCAGATGCTAGCTGTTCTGCTCTTGCTGGCGAAGCTTCCTCTTTTGAAGGCTCAACCAGTTCTGATACCATTTCTGTTGTGTCGGTCTGGTCTTTTCTTTGCATGAATGGTTGTAGCTCCTGATCGTATCTTCTTGAGGGATACTAGCATATTCGGGGCACAGAGACAAGGGGTGAATAAGGGCATACGGTATCTACCTGAGGAAAATATAGGGTGTTTAGCTGGCAGGAGATCAATGCCATTAACCTTGACTATCGGCGAAAAATCGCTAAAATCTCTAATAGATTATCCCAGATTCTAAGATTTATGAGGTTTCTGTGCATATCATTGTTATTGGGATCGATCATACGAGGGCTTCCATAGATCTACGTGAACGCCTGGCCTGTTCACCCCAGCAGGCTTCCCATGTACTCGAGGCTGCACACCGATCGATGCAGGAGAGCGTTTTGCTTTCAACGTGCAACCGCCTGGAACTGTACGGGGTTTGTCCAGTAGTAGAGGAGGGAAAAGCCCGCCTGCTGGAAGCGCTCAGCGAGAGCAGGGGAGTTGAGCTAGCTGAACTGCAATCCCGTTGTTATAGCTATGTGGATGAGCAGGCTGTAGCGCATCTTTTTGGGGTGGCCTGCGGCCTGTATTCCCAGGTGCCTGGGGAGTCTCAAATACAGGGGCAGGTAGCGCAAGCCCTGGAACTTGCCCAGAGCGGGGGGTATGCCGGCCCGATCACTTCTGCTTTATTTCGTGCTGCCCTGGTGGCAGGCAAGCGCGCTCGCCGCGAGACGGGCATCAGCCGGAATGCGGCATCGATCAGTCATGTGGCAGTCCAACTGGCGCGGCATCATTTCCCTAATCTCAACGAAGCGAGCGTCCTGCTGGTGGGCAGTGGGAAGATGAGCGAACTGACAGTTCATAATCTATGTGATAGCGGTGCTCACAAACTGATGGTTGTGAATCGCACAGAGGCTCATGCAATCGATCTAGCCCGGCGTTTTGGGGCGATTCAGCGGCCTTTTACTGAACTGCTGGAGGCGCTGGTAGAGGCAGATGTGGTGATCAGTTCCACGTCATCGTCCCATACGATCATCGCTACGGAACTGATGCAGCGAGTGATGGAGAGACGCCATGGCCGGCCATTGCTGCTTATAGATATTGCGCTTCCTCGCGATATAGACCCTGATGCCGGGGCCTTGCCTGGTGTGCACCTGTACAATCTTGATGATCTGCGGGCCGAGGCAGACGAAGGGATACGCCTGCGGGTACAGGAGGCAGCGCACGTGCAGGCGATTATTGATGAAGAAGTTGCCTCATTTGAGCGCTGGCTGCGCTCGCTGAGCGTGGTTGATACAATCCATGACCTGCGCCAACACATTGAAAAGTTGCGAGAAGAGGAACTGGTCCGGGCTTTGCGGCGCCTGGGGCCAGCACTGACTGAGCGAGAAGCTGCAGTCGTGCAGGAACTGGCGACACGGCTGGTCAACAAACTGTTACATGCGCCCACGTTACGATTGAAGGAGGCAGCGGCAAACGGCCAGGGGGAGCTATACGCCGAAACCTTACGCTATTTATTTGCTCTTGAAGAGAACACGAATGAAACAGATTACAATAGGGACAAGAGCCAGCAAACTGGCGATGATCCAGACACAGGAAGTGATCGAGCGATTGCAGCGGCACTGGCCAGGGCTGGAGATAGCTATCGAGCAGATCCGGACTACTGGTGACCGTGTTACTGATAGGTCACTTTCCCAGATCGGCGGCGATGGTGTCTTTATCACGGAGATTGAGCACGCGCTGCGCGAGGGACGCATTGACCTGGCAGTGCATAGCCTGAAGGATTTACCTACTGCCCAGCCTGCAGGACTGGCTATCATTGTGACCGGCCCGCGCGAAGATGTGCGCGATGCGTTTGTCTCAAATGTCCCATTTCAGCTTTCATCTCATGGCCTGGAATTGCTGGAGGCCGATTCTAACAAGAACCTGGCAGTTCCTTTGCGTATCGGTACTTGCAGCCTGCGCCGGACGGCGCAAATTCGCGCGTTGTGTCCAGGGGCTGAGATCTTGCCAATTCGAGGCAATGTAGATACGCGGCTGCGCAAGCTTGAGGCAGGCGAATATGATGGGATTGTGCTGGCGGCTGCGGGGCTGCACCGGATGAATATCCAGGAGCGGCTGGCAGAGCGGGTGATCTATTTCCCGGTCGAAGACATGATGCCAGCGCCGGGGCAGGGAGCTTTAGCAATAGAGATACGCGACGAGCCAGAGACGCGGGAACTCCTCTATCCTGTGCAGGATGTGGAGACGCAGGCGGCTACGAGCGCCGAGCGGGCGTTCATGAGGCAGTTAGGGGCGGGATGCTATTTACCGGTGGCGGCGTATGGCGAGATTGTTGGTGGAGAAATGACGCTGCAAGGGCTTGTAACAAGCCTGGATGGGCAGCGGCAGGTCAGGGTGAGCGAGGGTATGCCCTGGACGGAAGGCGCGACCATCGAGCAGGCCGAGCAGCTTGGGATCAGGCTGGCAGAGCAGGCGCTGCGCCAGGGGGCTGACGAGATCATTCAGGCGATAGCCGTTACGAGAGAAGCGGAGCGCGAGCATGTCTGAGACGGGCGTGAGAACATTACCCTTGCAGGGCAGGCGCATCCTGGTCACACGCACTCGCGAGCAGGCGGCCATACTGAGCGAGCAGTTAAGAGCGCTGGGCGCAGAGCCGCTGGAGTTTCCGGTGATCCGCATTGTGCCACCACAGGATTGGAGGGCGCTCGACCAGACCCTGCGCAGATTGGTTGCGAGGGAGGAGAACGGGCTTCCTTATTATAGCTGGGTGGTGTTTACAAGCGCCAACGGGGTGAGAACCTGCTGTGAGCGGTTGAAGAAGCTGGGATATGATGCGCAGGCGATGAAAGGAGTGCGTGTGGCGGCCATTGGCCCTGCGTCTGCCTCGGCCCTGGCACGCTATGGCATAACTGCTGATCTCGTTCCACCTGATTACATTGCTGAGAGTGTAGCTGAGGCGCTGATTGAGGATAGCCAGCGGCGTGGGGAATCGATTATGGGGAAGCGCATCTTGTTGCTGAGGGCGGCTGAAGCGCGCAAGGTGCTGCCTGAGAAGCTGCGGCAGGCGGGAGCAGAGGTGGATGAGGTTGCGGCTTATTTCACGCTTCCTGCTGCCAGCGACAATGAGGAAGGACGCGAGGTATTGCAGCTCTTACGAAGCGGGCGGATCGATGCCATCACATTTACCAGCTCCTCGACGGTACGCAATTTTATGCAGTGGCTGGCCGCCTGCACCTCAGGGCGAGTGAAAGGGTCGCCTCTATCATGTGACGTAGGTGATGTTGCGGAAGCTCCCAACAGGGTCGTGCCGCCTGAACTGAAGAATCCGCGGTTGAAGATTGCTTGTATTGGCCCGGTTACGTCGCAGACCGCCCGGGAATTGGGTTTGAATGTTGAGATCGAGGCGAAAGAATTTACTGTTAAGGGGCTTATTGAGGCTATTGTTGCGTATTATCAGGGCAGGTGAATTGATTGTAGGTGATCAAGCAATGGAGCCGATGAATCGGCGAGGGGCGCGATAAATCGGCCCCTACAAGTAGACATATTACCAGAAGGGGAATGATTGAGAATGGTAGACCAGATTGTTGAGGCGCAGCCTGGAGAGGTGCACCCGAAGCAGAAGCAACCGCGACAGCTTGTGCGCTTTACGTTCTACAAGCTTGATCCGCAGTGGCAGTTGCTGCCGGTTGAGACGCGGCAGAAGGGGAGACAAGAACTACTGGACATTGTGCATGAATATGCAGAGCGGACGCTTGTGCGCACGTATGCCCTGTATGGACTGCGTTCCGATTGTGATTTTATGGTCTGGCAGGCGGCCTATGATGTTGAGGACGTGCAGGGCATCAGCAGCCGCATCCGGCGAAGCCCGATGGGGCCTTACTTGCAGGAGGCACGAGCTTTTCTCTCGATGACCAAGCGCTCGGTGTACGTGGGCAAGCCTGCAAGAGGAGTGACGCATGATCCGCGCCTGGTTCTTGCTCCTCTGGATAAGAAGTACCTGTTTGTCTATCCATTCGTGAAGACGCGGGCTTGGTATGCGCTGCCGTTTGAAGATCGCAAGCGTATGATGAACGAGCATATTCGCGCGGGACTGAAATATCCATCGGTGAAGATCAATACGACCTATTCATTTGGTCTGGATGACCAGGAGTTTGTGGTGGCCTTCGAGACGGACAGCATCAGCGATTTCCTTGATCTCGTTCAGGATTTGCGCGAGACCGAGGCTAGCTCGTATACCTTACGTGATACTCCCATGTTTACCTGTGTATTGCAGCCGCTAGAAAAGATATTGGAAGCGATAGGAGCCTGAGTTGTGAGTAACCAGCCGCACGTCGAGGGCGAGCTTACCCTTGCCCGCTCGCAAGCCTTGTTTCAGGAGGCGCAGCAGTTGCTCCCAGGTGGAGTGAATAGCCCTGTGCGAGCCTTTCGCGCTGTAGGTGGGACTCCTGTCTTTATTGATCATGGCAGCGGGCCGTATCTCTATGATGTGGATGGCAACCGTTACCTGGATTATGTGCAATCGTGGGGGCCAATGATTCTGGGTCATGCCTATCCAGGCGTGGTGGATGCAGTGGTAGAGGCGAGCAAGCATGGGTTTAGCTTTGGGGCGCCAACGGAGGCTGAAAGCGAGCTAGCAAGGCTGGTGATCGAAAGCGTGCCATCGATTGAAATGGTGCGCTTCGTCAATTCGGGCACAGAGGCCACGATGAGCGCCTTGCGACTGGCCAGGGCATATACGGGGCGCAAGAAAGTCATCAAATTCAGCGGGTGTTATCATGGGCATGCCGATATGTTCCTGGTGCAAGCTGGCTCGGGTGTAGCGACAATGGGCCTGCCGGATAGTCCGGGTGTGCCGCCAGAGGCAACGAGTAATACCTTGATTGCACCTTATAATGATAGCGCGGCTGTGGAGGAGCTATTCCGGGCCTACCCTGAAGAGATCGCTGCGGTGATCGTCGAGCCGGTGGCGGCGAATATGGGGCTTGTCCCGCCCTTGCCAGGCTTCCTGGAAACGTTGCGTAGCCTGACGAGGACATATGGGGCTTTGCTGATCTTCGACGAAGTGATCACAGGCTTTCGGGTTGCGCTGGGCGGCATGCAGGAGCGGGCCGGTATCATGCCGGATTTAACCTGCCTGGGGAAGATCATTGGTGGGGGGTTACCTGTTGGCGCGTATGGTGGGCCGCGAGCCATTATGGAGTATGTAGCGCCTGCCGGAACGATGTACCAGGCGGGGACGCTTTCCGGTAACCCGCTGGCCATGGCAGCAGGTATTGCGACGCTGAAAGAGTTGCGCAAGCCTGGGCAATACGAGAATCTGGAGCAGAAAAGCCGGATACTGGGTGATGGTATTGCGCAGGTGCTGCGCGAAACAGGCATACCGGTACAGTTCAACAGGCTTGGCTCTCTCTTCTGCCTCTATTTTACTGCCCAACCGGTAGTGAATTATGCTGATGCCAGGACAGCAGATACGGCCAGGTACGCGCGGTTCTTCTGGAAGATGCTGGCTCGGGGTGTCTACCTGCCGCCTTCACAGTTCGAGACCTGCTTTATTTCATTGGCGCTGGAAGATGCGATGATTGAGGGGACTGTGAGGAGCATAGAATTGACGTTACGCGATATTGCGGAATGAGGAACGAGGGCGAGGGTGGCCGATGGCGAAGTCTCGCCCCTACCCTCAATTTGCCAGGAGTAGAATCATGAGTACATTTCCTATGGTGCGTTTGAGGCGTATGCGCCAGAACGAAGCACTGCGCAGCCTTGTGCGCGAAACGCACCTCAGCGTCGATCAATTTATTTACCCACTGTTTATTGCTGAGGGCATTCATGAACCGCGTGAGATCTCGGCAATGCCCGGTATTGCACAGTGGCCGCTCGAATACCTGGGACGCGAAGCTGAACGCATAGCAGGCCTGGGAATCCCTGCTGTGCTACTGTTCGGCATTCCGGTGGACAAGGACGAGGTTGGCTCGCAGGCCTATAACCCAGAGGGTATTATCCAGCAGGCGATCAGGCGACTCAAGGCGGCTGTACCTGAACTGGTGGTGATGACGGATGTGTGCCTCTGCGAGTACACGAGCCATGGGCATTGCGGGGTCATTCACAATGGCGATGTGCAAAATGACGAATCATTGAAGTTGCTGGCGCAGATGGCGCTGTCACACGTGGAGGCAGGTGCCGATCTTGTGGCTCCATCGGATATGATGGATGGCCGGGTTGGCGCGATCCGGCAGGCGCTAGATGAGCATGGCTTCAGCCAGACGCCGATCATGGCGTACTCGGCCAAGTTTGCTTCCGGCTTCTATGGTCCGTTCCGTGAGGCGGCGGAATCGGCTCCGCAGTTTGGCGACCGCCGCTCGTACCAGATGGACCCGGCGAATGGGCGCGAGGCGCTGCGCGAAGTGGAGCTTGACATTGCGGAGGGGGCCGATATTGTGATGGTCAAGCCTGCGCTGGCCTACCTGGATGTGATCCGGCAGGTGCGCGACCGGTGGAATGTGCCCGTTGCGGCGTACAACGTGAGCGGCGAGTTTTCGATGATCAAGGCGGCGGCGGAACATGGCTGGATCGATGAGCGGCGCATCGTGATGGAGGTGCTGACGAGCATCCGCCGTGCGGGCGCGGATATGATCATTACCTATTTCGCGCCTGATGTGGCGAGATGGCTAAAAGAGGAGTGAGAGCTGTGGATTTTGACTTTGCACTAGAGCAGCACTGGCTTTGCAGTAGAGCGAGCAGTGGTTTGCACTAGAGCAGCATCGGCTATGCAATAGAATGCGCACCTTTGCAAGAGAGCGCCTCTCACCAGCCTGCCAAAAAGGGCTGCTCCAAACGCAGCCACAAACTCATCCTTTCTGGCAAAAGCTCGCTGCTCTCGAGTGGGGAGAAGCATGGCGCAGAAGGACGCATTCCTCCTGCTCCCCACGGGGAGGAACCGTTGCTCTTGCTGCGAGCAGGGAATGATGTCTTCCTCTTCTGAAGAAGAGACGATCCACTGCACTACCTCAGCGCCTGCCAGGCTGCAAGCACCCGTTCCTCGGAAGCCTGGCAGGCGTGTACATCGGGGGGGTTGCCCAGGGGAACACACAGCAGATCTGCAGGAAGATGCAGGGCCATCGCAAGCTGAACGAGCGCTCGCCTTAAGAGTTTGCCAAAACTGCGCATCCTTCCCTACTCTCGTCCAAGAGCAGCAGAAAATGCTTGCCGTATCAGCAGTTTTCCACTCCCGTGCCGCACCTGCTCGATTAGCGGCCACACATAGACATCCAGGCGCAGGGGACTCTTGGAGCGTCCTCCAACGAGCGGCATCACGTCGTTCCATGCAACGCTTCCGTCTCGGAATTCCGAGAGAATGCAGGAGAAGAACGGACGCAGGTGGGTCTGCCCTTGCAAGAGACGCAGGGGCAGCACACATTCCTCTACCGGTGGAACGCTTTCCTGGATACCCGTACACCAGGCAAGCGAACTGCCTTGCCCCCAGTAGCCAATCATGCGCAAGACCTGACGAAAGGCGTCTTGCAGGGGTCTCGGAATCTGGATGTAGGCCGTCATGAGTCCTTCCGCATGGGCGACTTCGCGATAGATGGGCGCTTCGCTGAGTCCCTGGGTTTTCTCCTCTGCCTTGTAGGCACGCAACACCTGAAGTGTAATCGCCACGCGCTCCGGCGGGCGAATGTGGATGGACATCGTGCGAATGGATGGAAACAGGACGGACTGCACGTACTCGGTGCCGAACGCTTCTATCCCGGCGCGAATAAGCGCCAGGCGCACCGTCGCTGGCCCCGGTGCCGGTAAGGCCAATGCGCTGGTGATGCTGCTCATCGGGACGCGACAGGAATAGGTGGCAGGAAGATGATAGTCTGCTGCCAGCCAGGTGAGCGATGACGCATCCCTCATGCGGGTTGCTCCTTCCTCTTTTCGACTGTTGGGTGCGATCACGCACCCGATCCTCTCAGCCGAGCGTGTCACACGCGCAAGGTCTGGCCGGGTGTGTGGTGTCGATCAAGGCGCGCATCTGCGTGTGGAACTTGTCGATGGTGTCAAAGGTAGAGACGCTGCACGAGTCACTCGCCAGGGCGCAGAGACGCGGGATGAAGTCGTCCTGGAGCGCCGAGTAGATGGGGGCACGTCCGGTACTGCTGCGGGCGACAATCACTCCGTGTAATCCTGTCAGGTGTGGCAGCATGGTGGCCGTGAGCGCTCCTTGCGGACTGAGCAGGCAATCGCGCAGCGCCATCAACACTGCGCGATGCCGCCGCACTCGTTCCTGGTCGTCGTCGACGACGAGCTTCCACTTGTCCGTGTCCATGCCGATCCCCGCGCACTTATAGCGCACGCACAGCGCATACTCACCGGAACGCGCCGTCATCTTCATCAGCATTTGTCCCTCTTCCTTCGAATCCCCGGCGCGCGTGAACAACTGCGCCGTTTCCTGATGCCGCTCGGGCAGCGCGAGCGCGAAGGAGAACTCGACCAGGGAGTGCTTGGAGAGGCGATTGCGGGCCTCGCTACTCCCATCACTGGCGGCGTTTTTCGCGGTGACGAGAAATCCGTGCGTATCGCACAAGCCGCAGCCGCGCACGATCTGCTCGATGGTGAGGTTCCGGAACTCCGCCCGGTCGATGAGTGCCGCCGCACGGCGCGCGTCGCGCACTTTGCAGGCCGGGCAGAGCGGGCTGCCCGCCGCTTCGAGATATTCGGCGAGCAAGGTGGCATGAGCGTGCTTGGCGATATTGCCGCTATAGGCATCCGTTTCCGTGCCGTCGGCGAGCAATTGGCGGCGTGGCAGGAGGCGGTTGGAACCGTTGTTGCCTGCATTGCTCAAGCTCTGCGCTTGCCACGCCACACGCACGTTCACGGATACTTCGTAGGTGGGTTGGGTGTTCTGTTCCCGTTCAGTCATGGTCGTCTCCTTGCTTCTCTATTGGATTCTCGGCAATGGTGGTGGTCCGCTCGCTGCTCCCTCCCGCGCCGTCCTGCGCCTCGAGGCGCTCTGACGGAGGCTGTGCTAGCGCAGCAAGCAGCAGGAAAAGCAGTCGCCTGAGCTGGGAAGCATCCTGTTCGGTCTCCTCCAGGCGTGGATAGCGCAAGGCCGAAAGCAGCACCAGGAATCCGGCAATCGTATGCGGACTAGCTTGCTTGACATCCTCTAGCAAGAACGCGAGATCATCCTCGGATGGCACCACCATGAACTGGGATTTCGCGGCAGCCACCTGACACTCCTGCGCCGCGAGGGCGAGTGTGTGAATCAACTGGTCGATGGTCTGGACGGACTCGAACTCCTCGACCAGATCCCGTAAGGATGCGGGGTTGACCTGGCCCAGGAGCCGCAGTGCATGGCCAAAGCGGAGCGTCCCCGCTTTTTGCTCAAGAATCTTCCTGAGCAGGGAGGGAGTCGATGCATCCATGTGCGTTGTCACCTCTTTTACTTCTGCGAGTCGGTACGGACGGATGGCGTCTTTCGCGTGGTGGACGCGCCTTGCCACCTCAAGCAGGTGGGCAGTCCACCTGCTCAGCGACCTGATGCGCAGCGCATCGATCAGTGCATCGATCTCACACGCGCGGCGCCCCGGTTCGCCCGTGAGCAGCATCCGCCAGAAGGAGCGCAGCCCTTCCCTCTCCTGGGCCGATAGCAAGGAAAGCCAGGTGAGGTCAAGGCATCCGTGATCGCGCGGGATCGGGGCTCTCGTCCCCTGCGTCTGGATAGTGTGATAGGCCAGCCCTTCCCATCGCGCGCGCACGCCTGGGACGGCTGTGGTATAGGTCAACCACTGGACAAGCAGCGCCTGGTGGGCTTCCGCCTCGACCGGGACGAGCAACGGCAGTCGCGTGTCGCGCTCGAGCGTAATCCACTGCGCTTGCGGAACGTAGCAATTCACCAGGTCGCCGCCCACGCGCTGTGCGCGCAAGAAGCGCGCGGCCCCAATGGAGGCGAGCAAGACGGCGAAGTTCGTTCCCCGTATCGTCACCTGGGTTTTCTGAGAAACGAGCCCGTCGCTTCTCAGTCTGCGCGTGGAGTAGCTGAACGAGGGATCCATCATCATGACCAGGGAGACGTCTCGCTGGGCATCGGTGATGGAGGTCGGCACCGGGATGGCAGGCGCTCCGAGGGCGTAGTCCTGCAGGATGCGTTCGAGCCAGCTTGCTGCCCCATGCAATGGCTCCCTGGCGACGACCTCTTTCCACCGGGCGAGCGCGAGGCGCGCTTTCTTGATGGAAAGCTCAGCCGTGGGGTCATTACGTCGCGCCTTCCACAAGAGATCTGCCATGGACAGGGCACGCACGGCGCCAGGGGTCGTAAAGAGGACCGTGAGCAGGCCGTCAAGATTGGCAACTGGAACCGGGATGCCAGCATCAGAAAGCCGGACTGCTGCTACTTCCTGTGGAGCCGGGAGGGCCAGCGCCTCATCGACGAGGTCAAGAGAGCCGGAAGGCTGCGCCCAAACGTATGCTGTGAGGGTGTAGGAACAGCCTGTGTCCGTGATCTCTACCGGTTTTCCACACGCCTGCGCGAGCAGAATCCCCAATCCATAGGCGTGGAGCAGATCAAACAACAGTGCCCCCGTTTTGACCACACACCACTCCATCGAATCTTCTCCCTCCTTATCCAATGGCGATGCGCGTCGCACCCATACCGCACTCAGTGAAGGCCCCGACGCCTGCAAAGAAAGCGAACCGTGCCAGCGCGGCCAGCATCGCTCGTGCTGCAGAGGCGGATTGGCGGCACTCATAGCTGATCCAGCCGCGAAACCCGAACTGGACCCTCCCGTCGAGCAGGACCTGCGATGAGCGCAGGCGGTAATCAGCGAGCACGACGCCTCCATCCGAGAGCAAGGGCAAGAGATCATGAGAGTCCAGAGGCAACGGCGGACCGCCTAGCTCCTGCCAGCGGCGCGCCAGCCCTGCAAAGAGAAGGCGCGGGACAGGAAAGTGAAAGCGTTGCTCTCCGTCGGCGCCAGCATCCGGCAGGAGCACTAGCGGCGAGCCCAGGTGCAGCTTGATCGACTCCCCGTAGGGAGGAGCCAGGAAGTCTGCCCAGGTGGACAGTCCTGCCCATGCCGAGTGCGAGAGGCCTGCAGCCTCAATGCTATACTGGCGGATCCCAATCTGCAGCGGTGCAGGCACGGTAAGCGCGTCCAAGAGCAGTGGAACGGACAGCAGCCCTGCTTCTTCGAGGACGGTGACCCGGAGAGAGAGCCGGTGTTGTTCATCCAAAAGCAGCGTAGGTGTGAGCGGGGCAGGTGGTGCGTCGTCTTCCTGAATCGTGTGAGATGTTCCACTTCGTGCAGACACCGCTGCTCGCAGTTCTCTCAGCCTCGCCTCGCCCGTTTCCCATACCTCGTCCCACGAGGGCGCAGGCCCGGTGGATAACGGCTTGAGATGGATCACGAGGGCAACAAAGGACATGCATCACCTCCCCGGTCGATGGGACCGGTAGCTTCCGTCGCGCCGCGCTAACTCACGGGCCATGGCCTGGCAGAGAATCTCTCCATCCAGGTAGACCCAGATCGCTGCCTCGGTGTGCTCTGACCGTCGCACCGCAACCTGCGACCCGGCAAAGAGCGGCAGCAGGTCGTCAGCGTAGTGCAATCCGTCGTAGAGCACCTCTCCTTGCTGGAGAATTGCAGCATCATGCGGTGGGAGGAGCGCCCGCAGTGCCGGCACGAGGCCGGCCGGATCGCTTTGGTACCCGGTCAAGCGCCCAAAGCGGTGGTCGGCCTCCTCTCTCGTTCGCAGCGGACTCGTTCCATAGGCTCTGTTGAGCGCGCTCTCGAAGACGACCACCCATCGCGCACGCGCGACCAGCAGGCGCGTGTGCAGGTCCGTCCACACCTGCTGGAGGTCCCCCACCAGCGGCGGGGAGGCTGAGGTGCGCTCTATGCTGATGCCGAGCGAGGCGCACGCAGCTTTGCACGTCTCCGAAAGTATGCCTGTGGTGACAAGATGGGGTGGCACCTGCCAGACCAGTCCGCCTGCTCCTTGAGGATGCGGAAGACGTGCATTCACCAGCGCATCATAGAGCGAGAGCGCAGCGAGTTCGGCCTCGGCCTCGTAGGGACCTTGCCGAAAGGCGAGCAGGCGCGCATGGGTTACATCGATGACACCCACGAGGCCGTCGCGTTCGGCCTCGTCTTTGTCCTTGCCTTCTGTTGTGGCAGGCACGCCTGGAACGATTTCGCCGATCCACCATGTCGCATCGAGCCGCTCCGTCGTCACACTCGTCTGTTGGAGACGCTGCTCTTCCAGGTACAGGCAGATAGCCCAGATGGCTTCTTCATGGATGGGCGGCCGGTTTGCGCATCGGGCCATGGCGTCGAGGATGCGCGTGACCATCTGGATACTCCGTGCCAACCGGGAACAATAGAGCGCCGCAATCCGCTCGTAAACGGAGAGCGTTACCCCGCGAAAGCGATGCTCGACCTCCGCGGGATGCGCCAGGCAGATCTCCGGGCCAAAGCGGCGCACCAGTTCACGCAACCGAGCGGTAGGAACGCTCCCTGGAACCGCATCCGTCTGCGTATCTCGTGCCGTACGCAGGAGTGCGGCGGCGTGCATCTGTTGGCAGAGCGGGAGCGTCAGTGGAAGATTGAACACGGAGGTGGAGCGGAACGGATTCGTCATGATTTGCTCGTCTTCTCTTTCGCTTTATGCCGTGCTTCGGAGGTATATTCATGGGGGCCTTTGGCTTCCGTCTCGGTTGGAGGATGCAGCGTGTCCGTGTAATACTGCTCCGGCTTTGTCATCATCCAAATATAGGCTTCGTCAATGAGCGCCGCCGTAATCGATGGGAGTTCCTCATCTCTTGCCATTTGGCTGGCGGTTGCCAGCAAACCATACAGGTTCCGCAAGGAGGGATTGACCTTCTGCCAGATCGCTGTCCCCATCTGGCGATCAGCCGGATTCTCCGGATCATAGGTCCAGCAAGGAAGGATCAGCCCCGGGAGGACGGTGTCCAGCACTTCTTTCAATTCCAGGGGGACGAAAGGCATACGTAGTCCCACACGGCTGGAAAATTTCTGGTGCCGCTCAATCACACTCATGATGTTGGGCAGTCCGACCAGGACGATACGACACCCCGTCTTATCAAAGAGGTGTCGTAATACTTCGAAGCTATCCTCGTTGAGCCGGTCAGCTTCGTCGACAACTAGCAGGGTGATATAGTTCCGCTCAATGGCGGCCGCAGCTTCGTCGGCCATCTCATAGATGTTGCTGCCCCGAGATTTTTCCAGGAGGCTGTCGAGAATCGTTTTGGCAAGCGCACGTGGGGTGGAACGAGGCATCACCTTGACTTTGATGGCGGTGGGCAACGCGGTCTGCGCGTGTGGGGCCAGACTGTCGAGATAGTACTGGGTGGCGATGGTCTTGCCCACGCCCGCAAGCCCGGTAATCACCCCCATCGTGGGTGAACGTCTTTCGGGGTCGGTGATCAGCCGCATAAACGAGCGGCATCGTCTGACATTCTTCGTCTCAATGACGGGCTGACCTGCTGGCAAATGATCTTCGGCAAACGGGTTGGTCGTCATGCGTCTTCTCGCTTTCTTCGTGCTTCCTCGCGCGCTGCCATGCGTTCGAAGAAATCGCCTTGCGACGTCGTCGCTTTCGGCGGAGCAGCGGCTTTCTCTCTCTGCTTGGGTTTCGATGGGGGCGGTGCCTGTTGGAGAGAACCTTCAGGCTGTTGGGCAGCACTCTCGTGATCGGCCGCTTCATGCTCTGCAGGATGGTGGGTGGAGTCGGAACCTTTGGACCATAGGGCAGCGATCTCGCGATCAGCCAAATCCGCTGCCTCGCGCGCCTTCTTGATGCCGCGGCGGAGATGTTCTTTCTGTTCGCGTTTCGCCGTTCCCATGTCCTTTTGCGTGATGACCTGCGCATCGGTCGCCTTGGCCGTGCATATCCACTGGTGATCGAGAAAGACCTCGATCTCATCTGGCGCTCGATAGATGGGCTCCGCGCGCACCTCAACATGCTTGCCCACTAACTCAGGTATCAGAGCGTGCCAATAGATGCGGTTGCGGTAGTGGATGCCATCCTTGGCGGCGACCCTGTCGTCAGGCTCTTTGAGCAGCACATCAAGGTCGCGGGGATCTGCGGGTTCCGCGTAACAGTGCTTCTCCCAGTAGTCCAGAGGCGTTTCCCCCGTCTCGCTATGCACCTCCTGGTGATACTGGCGAATAAAGTCCCAAAAGCGCTCCTCCAGTTCGGCGAGCGTGAGTGTGGCCTTGGCGTGGGGGTTCCGCTCCTCGGTATTGGAGGCGACATAGCCGGGCTGGTCGGCCCACAGGCGAGTGTTCAGCGTCCCAAAGAAGCGCTCCACAATCCCTTTCTCCTGTGGGCGGTGTGGCTTGCAGGGATGCAGGTCAATCTGCAGCGCTTGCGTGAGTTGGTAGACATGGTGCGAGAGCAATTCAAGGCCGTTGTCCACCCAAATTTCATGCGGCTTGCCGCCATAAAGTTTCCGCTCCGATGTCAGGACCGCTTCTCGAATAGCGGTCGCTACCGTGTAGCGATCAGGGTGATCGTAGCCAAAGACCGCTGCCATCACGAGCCGGGAGCGGCTATCGATGCATGTCGTCAGCCAGGGCCGAACCTCCCCGCTTTTCGTCCGGTAGGGTTCACTGCGCAGGTCCTTGACCAACACGTCCACCGGGGTGTGGTCGATCTGATACGTAATGAGAAAACTCGCGCGCCGGAGGTGTTCCATGCGCATCGTCACCTCGTAGCGATCGCGAAACTCCTCGTCCCGTCCGTCCGCCAGCAAAACTTCTGGCTCAGCTATTTCCGCGCAGATCTTGCGGACCTGCCATTCGCTCGGAGCCGGTTCGCCCAGCGCCTGAGCCTTCTGGCAGACGGCCTGATACACCGAGCGGACAGACTTGTTCACCTGAGAGAAGCGCACGCCCTGGATCATCTCGACCATCTGATCGGTAATACGGTGATGTCCGCCTTTGTCCGCTCGCTCCCTGGGCGCGAGTCCTGAGAGTCCAGTCTCACGGTACTGTTTGAGATACAGCCAGAGTGTGCTCGGCGCAATGCCTCCCTCTTTGGCGCGGGCCTCGACCTCCGCGCGCGACACCTTTGGCTTTGTAGCGAGGTCTCCGAGCAAGTCCCGGCGGCGGAAGGTTTCTTCCAACGCTTGCTCATCCAGAGCGCCCAGGGCAGGGGCTGGCGCTGGCTTCCGCTTCGGCCTGACTGTTTCTGGAGCCAGCTTTCGCGCCAGTCCCTTGGACCCTCCGACCTGGTAGCGGCGAATCCAGCGTTCCGCCGTGCGCAGGGACCAGCCATTGCGCTGTGCCAGGGCGGCCACCAGGTCGGGTGTGACGATGATCGCTTCATCCTCGGTCTCGTCCAGCAGACGCACGAGGTTGCCCAGTTGCGCCAGCCGCTCGGCAATGATCGCTTCCGTTTGCGCGTCAAGGGCCATCCAATCACGCGGCACAAGCCCGTCAAGGCCGTCTTGTTGATACGCGCGCCACCACGTCCAGAGGACCTTGAGCGGAACATAGGTCGCGGCAGCGCGCTCGCGGAGGCGCTGATAGTCATAGGAGGCGCGAGAGAGGGGGCCCAAGAGTTTGAGGCGGCGGTGCGCCTCGCGAAGCGCCGTCTCTGGATCGCAGTGTTCCATGGTCGCCACCGTCTTTTCTCCCGTTATAATAGTGATACTGAGGAATGCATCACCACTGACAGGCGCGTGAGCAGGGTGCGAGGCGGGGAAGCCATGGCAGGGAGGCAACGCCTCCCTGCCATGGCTTCCCCGCCACCTGCAGGCGCGTTGGAACGATGCGCCCATCGTTTTGATCAACCCGGCCTGCAGGCGCAGAAGAAAAGCGGTGATGCACAACCACAACTATCAGATATGCTACTAGTGTAAAATAGAACATATGTTCTTGTCAAGGGATCATCGAGAGGAGTTACCGATGAATTTCGGAACGTGGGTCCGAGCGCAGCGTGAGCGGCGGGAGATGGATGTGCGGGCCTTCGCGCGCCTCGTGGGGGTGGATGCTAGCACGATTAGCCGCATTGAGCAGGCGCGGTCGCAGGTGACGGTATGGACGGCGGTGCGTATATGCGAGCGCCTGAACGTGATGCCTGCCGATCTGCTGGAAGCGCTGCGGGGCAAGCGTCCGCCTTTCGCCGGGCGGCAGCAAGCAGGGCAAGAGGTGGATGTCGTGACGGTGGGAGATCTTGCAGCGTTTCTGCGCTATATGCGCCGGAGCTTCCAGGAGGGATGTGCCTGGCTCACGAGCTTGCTGAACCAGGTTGCGGCGCGGGAAGATGATGGGCGTGCTACTCACGGTGGGAGTGTGCCGCTCATTGTGCCGGAGGATATCGAGAAGCTGCTCCAGGATTCGCATCTCTACCAGTTCAAAGTCCAGTATCCGGTGGCAATCACGGCGGAAGACCTCTGGGACATCTACCTGCGGGGAGGCGCGCTGACCCTCGTGGATATGGGGGCCTACCTCAAACAAGCGCGCCGCGCCAGGCGTGTCACACTCTCCGACCTGGAAGCGTCCGGCAAGGTGTCTGCGAGCGTCCTCTCGCGCTTAGAAACGGGTTCACTCGAACGGGTCAAGCTCATCGATGTGCTGACGCTGGATGAGCAATTAGGGCAGGAAGGGAAACTGATGGCCCTGTATTGGCGCGCCTGCACCCCCATCAATGCGGTGGCCCGTGTCCATCAACGAGATCTCCAAACAGAGGCACAGGGGTCTGGCGAAGGGCTTCGGCTGGAGCAGGAGTGGCGATTGATTGAGGTATTCACGACGATCTGTCGATGGCTGGCTTGCCTGGAGCCGAATGATCACGCGTGGATGAGCGCCTTTCGACAGCGATGGAATCATGCTGCGGAGCAAGCTGACATGGCAAAAGACATGGCCATATAACGGCTTGATCACTTGTGTTTCTCGGTTGTGTTCGCCCTGGAAAAGCAAGGTGTGGATGTCAAGCGCTCAGGCGCGATGAACTGTTTGGGAGCTGGCTGACCTGCTCCAACCAACCGTAGGTCTCGGTCTGGCTTCAAACGCTCAAGCGCGATCGTCTGTTTATCAAATCATCCTATCCACACCCGCCCGTCTCATGCCCGTCAGGCATCAAACGCTCAGACGCGATGCAATCACTTGCAGCAGTGTGGCGAGGCCCGGCATACGCTGCTAGATCCACTGGCTTCAAACGCTCAGGCGCGATCATCCTTCCAGTGGTCCTGCTCCAGGACAATGGCAGCGGCACGCATATAGCTGCTTCAAACGCTCAGATGCGATCTGCCTCCTTTCCTTTCTCCGAAAGCGCGTACCTGCCCCATGCCCATGGTGGTCTTATACCCTACTCCTGCAAAATGCGCGAATGCTGCGAGTCGCACGAGGTGGGCAGCACGCTCCCCGTCCTCCTGGAGAGTATAAGTGCATGTCCCGACGAACCCTTTTTGCATGTACTTCGGATAGTGCAGGGTGTGTGTCGAGAGGTCACAGGCAGCGACGGTGACCTTTTGCCGAAGGAAGTTCTGCAAGGCCTGCTTCTCGATTTTCAGAGAGTCAGGAGCATAGCGATTCCAGGAGCGGACCAGGCTCTCCCACACCAGTGGTGGCTCTGGAAAGAGCGCGAAATATTTCCCGCTGATGTTAAAAGCCGTGGGGCTCACGAACGACAGCGTCACACTGTGACGCATAGGAATTGCGACAAGTTCCTCCCAGGAAGATCTGGTGGCCCAGCCGGTCATGTCAGCCGCAGAGGTCGAAAGCAGACGGGTAGCCTTGAAGCATGCCTCTCCAAGCCGGATCTTCAGTGGGCCGGTTTCGAGCAGCAAGGTGCTCAGGCAATCCCAGAGGGTCCCACCATCAAGCAGAGTCACGCGCACGTGAGAGGTCTGCCCTGGGAAGAGGACGATGCGATTTCCCTGAGAGGCTCCGCCAAGCAGCGGTGAGAGCGTGAAAGGGCGGTATCCTGGCTCGTCATGGAGCCGAATGGCAAGTGTTGGATCGGCCCGCGCAACCAGCTGGAGGAACATGGCATGAATCTGATGGCCCATCGTCGCTGGAAGGTGTGCCTCATGCTGTGCCTGGAGTTCGAGCAGGACTGAATAGAGCATAGCCCCTTGCATGTTCATCGCGACAAGCTCCACTTCGCAGAAAGATGTGCGTGCTCTCGACGCTTGCCTGGCCTCTTCTTACGTGACTGCAGAAGAATCTATAGAACTGATGTTCTTTTTTGAAGAGTATACCGCGCTCATCTTGGTTTGTCAATGGTTCTCCGTCGTTCGTCACTCCTTGATCTGTCATGCGCTTTAAGTGTGCTGGGAGTAGGCATTGAGACGCAGGCGTTCCACCCGCCCTGCCAGTTGCTCGACAGAGGGTTGGCTGTAAATCCTGGTGGTATCGAGGGAGGTATGTCCGAGGAGCGTGGCAAGTCCAACAAGGTCACCGGGGTACTCAGTCAGATAGGTGTGGGCAAAGGTATGACGCAGCGTATGCGCACTGGTGTCTGGTGGAACCAGCCCACGGCGGCTGGCGTCGCGAACAACACCATCAATCATCTGGCGCATGGCTGAGGTGGTGAGTGCTCCGCCTTTTTGACTGCACCACAGTGGTGAAGGCGGGGTCCCAGGTTTCGGTGGCGGCCACGCGGCAGCGACCGCTTTGAGCGTCGGGTCACATCCGAATCGGGGGGCGAGGTAGTCGGCCAGGGCCTGCCGGGCTGAGGCATTGAGGGGAACGATACGCGCTTTGTTGCCTTTGCCTGCTCGGATCGTGACCCGCCCGCTCCGCTCGCCAAACGCAATATCCGCCAGAGTCAGGTGGCTGCACTCATCCAAGCGCATACCGGTTTGCAAGAGGAGTTGCACGACGGCGCTATTGCGTGCGGCAGAACGTCCCGTTCCTACTTGACGCAGCAGCGCATGGACCTGGTTGGGCTCCAGCCCTCTCCGATCCGAGGCAGCTTGCCGCCCTACCAGCTTGACACCCCTGGCGGGATTCGTCTCCAGGTGATGGCGTTCCACGAGCCAGGCACACCAGGCGCGCAGATCGCTGATATGTCCATTCACCGTGCTGGTTGAGCGGCCCTGTGTATGCTGGAGA
>CADDZH010000014.1 GCA_902812455.1 Chloroflexota bacterium
TCTGGCCGCTCAGTAAAGCAGCTCGCGCATCATTAATGCGCTTGCCGGTGATTGAACTGCGCACCTTATCGACTGAAATCTGCGGAGCTATCTGCCCGGCAGCCGTGAAGGAGAGCGCGAGCGATTTCCCATCCTTCGATGGCGTATTCTTTACATTCGTTATTTCTACAGGCTGCTGTGGAACAAGCGCATAACCTGGTTTCTGCTTTTTCAGCGCCTCGTTCATTTCTGCCGCCGCGGCTGCCTGTATGCTAGATGCACGCACAACCAGCACCGTCATATGCACCTGTACCGTTTCCTTGAAAGTACCGTTAGTGGTAATACTTCCTACCGGAGGCAAGGCACGGGCGACTACAGTCACAAGCGGCTTTCCCTGCTGATCACCCGTGTGCACATGTTGCTTGAGAAACGTGTTGATCTGGCCCTGCGCCTGAGCTGTCAGTACATCTTTTTCCGCATTCACATCGCTGCTGGCCACCGTTCTCGCCGTTCCTGCTCCCCCTCCGCTCGTGGGTGCGGGATTAGTGACCGCCAGGATGACCTGGATGCCATTGTTGTAGCGCTGGATCGCACTCAAGCTGCTCGCCGGAATAACAGTGATTGTGCCTGCCGCTACATTCCCGCTCGTACCAGGATTTTGAGCTTGGACAGGAATCGGGACAGGATTGTTGTTCCCTGGCGCTACCAGGGCGTCGGCCGTTGTCACAAACTGGATGCCGCTGCTTGTCGCGACAATCGTTCCGGTCGGAATATCTACCGGCTGCGGCCCGTTATTGGTAAACACGACGTTGCCTTTGGCCGCTATTGTTCCCACAGTTGTCGTTCCGGTCGCATGCCCGGTGCCTTCCTTGCTCGTCGTGAAGGATAATTGCTCGGCAGGCAGCGTGTGAAGAACGATATCCTGGCGACTTGTAGCCGAGGCAGTCAATGTGATTGGCCGGCTATAGCTCTGGGAGGGTATAGTGATGGTCACGGTAGCCGATGGGGCAAAATAGGCAAGCAGGCCTAGCATGAGCAGGACAGCAATCAATCCAACCAGGATAGGCATTCCTGCAGTGCTCTTCCTCTGGCTTCTTTGTGAAGGCCCTGCTGGTCTTGCACCCGGTCGTTGAAACGTGGTTCCTGCTGGACGAACTGGCGGAGCCGGTTTCTTTTTTCGTACAGGAGTTGATGGAGATGCCGTGGGACGCGCCTGAGGAAGAGGAACTGCCTGGGGAGGATGCTTGCCAGCTCCTGCTGTAGAAGGTAGCTTTCCCGACTGGCGCGCCGCTGGGCTTGCCGGCTCTGGTGGCATTGTGCGAGTTGGCTGATCGTAGATCGGTCGTGCGGTCTCTTCAACATCTTCACTCATAGGAGGCGTTGGAGGTACCGGCGGTACCAATTTGCCCGAACGGCTGGCACGTGAGCGCAAGCCCTGCACGCGAGGTACAGCGGGCCTCTCCTCTTCATCGACGGTAAGCTCACTCCATGACTCTGGAGGAGAAACATCATCGGGCCTGATCACAAAATCTCCCAGGTCGCCCTGATCTTCGATTTCAGCAGGAGTAGCAATATCTGCAGGGTAATCGCTGATATCCGCTATCGAGCTCTCCATCTCATCGACTGGAATCGAGCTACGGTGTTCTGCGATAGGAGGCGTTTCATCGTCCTCCATGTAAGTAAAAGGATTATCTTCTGGCGCTGGCTCAGCAGCGGCAGGTATGATATTGCTCTGCGGCATTTCTTCTGCTGGTAGCTCTTCTTGAAGAGGTGGGAGCGATACATCTTCATCGGCCTGTCGTTGCCGTGCGGCATTGCGAATGCTCTCTGCCTGCTCGAAGTCCTTGAGGAATAGATCTGGCTCTTCGTCTTCCTCGTGCGGTATTACCGGGCGCACGGGAGGCTGGGTGCCGATGCGATAATCGAATTCCTGGCCAAACTGCTTGCCGGGCATCTCAAATGAGGATGAAGCGGGTGGCAGACCTTCGCCTGCGCCGAGATCATCTATGTGAAAATGCTCCTGCTCAACGTTTTGTTCCTTCACACGCTGGCTCGCCGCATATTCTTGCGTAGGTCGAACGTCCTCTGATTGGGGCCGCTCTGGGCGAAAGCCCCTCGTCTGCTGGCCCGGCATACTCCTGCCCGGCGGAGTACGAAGTCGCGATAGTGTTCTTCCACCTGAACCTGAACCGAGGCCTGTACGGCCCGGCCGGCTGCCAGGACGAGTTTTTGAGGAGGAAGGAGATTCTAGCGAGTCTGCGACGCGGAATCCCGCGACTTTGGCTACTGAGCGGATCTGGCGATCATCGCTCACAACGAGGATATCTTTAAGTAGTTCCCGCGCACGGGTATACAGTAATCTCCAGCTCAAGTGGCTACGCAACTGCGTTTGCCTGGGAACAACAAGGATGATACGCCTGGAAGGGATGCGCTCCAAACGCTCGCGAACACTTGTCAGATCTTCTTCCGGGCTGAGATAAATAATCTGCTCGTCAACCATAGGCCCATTTGTCCCCCTCTCAAGTCAAGCTCCCCTAAAAAGGGCTTTTTGCCTTCTGTCGATCTTGCATATGATTGCAGGGATTGTATCGAAAAGCGCTCCTGATCAAATGCGCATGTTGTGGATCACTTTATAGAGTGAACGCTCTAGAGCGCTGCCTTCATTTCGTAGTTCGAAAGCCTGGTAAGCCAGAGCCATGGGCGTGATATCCTGGGCGCTTTTCAGCAGGCCCTGTGGGTCTACGATGCTTGCCACCATGTTTGGCTCAACCGGCTGAATAAGTGGTGTGCGGGCAAACGGGAGCCGGTCAACCCAGGGGAAGCTTTCCAATTTCTGGCGTAGATCCGGCAGTGTCGATCCTCCGCCTACGGTGTAAATAGCAGGAGGCAATAACTCACCCTTTGACAGTTCTCCGATTAATAACTCTACCGCATCCATCCAGGTCTGGCACTCTGGCGCAAAAATGTTGCGAATTTCATCTCGCCCGCTACCCTTTAGCTCTCCCCGGCTATAGCTTAATTTGAGCCTCTCAGCATCTTTGATAGGGAGACCCTTCGTTGTGGCCAGCCGCCGCGTAAAGGTGCGCCCGCCCAGGGCAAACATGCGCGTCTCCTCGATCCCTCCCTGCCGTACAAGCGCAATATCGGTCGTCCCGCCGCCTACATCGATGAAGATGGCCCCGCTATCGGCACCGGCATTCGTACTCAGGCAGCGTGCCAGGGCATAAGGCTCTACCACTATCGAGAGCAGCATCAAATCCAGGCCCTGAGCAACCGTCTCGAGCGCCCCTAGTTGCATCAAGGGCGCAAAGGCGCTGAAGAGGGTGAGCGAAAAATTTCGCCCCCGGAAATTGATGGGGTTCGTTACCTGCTGCCCATCGATGCGCACTGAAATGACGGCAGCATTGGTCAGGCGCACCTCAATGTTCTGGTAGCTGGTTTCAGCAGCAATACTTTCCTTTGCCTTCTTCAATAATTTCTGCTGTGCGGTGGTGATTAATCCTTCCAGTTCTTCAGGCGTAATCGGCCTATCCGGATGCGATCGTTGCTTATTGACAGTGATCGAGCTACCTTTGACCAGTTCCCCGGCAATCCCAATGATAGCTTGTGGCGCAACAATGCCTCCTGCTGCCTTCTCCGCCTTGACCAGAGCCTCGTTACAGTTAGCCGTTACTCCCGCGATGTCCGTGACGATACCATCGGACATGTGGCTGTAACTCTGTTGATGCCGTCCTACTCCCAGCACCACTGCCTGGTCTTCCTGCAACTCCACAATGATGGCTTTCGCATAGGCCGTCCCAACATCAAGCGCGGTGAAAAGCTGCGGTTGATCGTCCCTCCCAGGAAATTGCTCTTCAGCGTATTCTTCCTGGCCGTAATAGCCGTTCCCTGCATGTCTTCTTTGAAAGAGGCTTCTTAGTTGTTGAAAAAGTTTCATTATCAGTAGTAACCCTACCTATTGCGCAATGATCAAGCACTGCACTATGAACATGCCTCTATTACTATCGATCCTTGACGCAATGCATTGCGCCCTACGCCTCGCACTTCTCACCCAAAAAGACGGTGAAACTCGCTGCATCGTCACCTATCAATGCATCTTCGCATGTAATACACTTTATATCACAAAAGCACATGACTGGTAAAGTTTTACTTCAGATTATCCTTGACAAAGCGAGGTACAAGATCGAGCGCGGCACCAAGCTCATCTTTGTTCTTGCCTCCTCCTTGAGCCGATTCGGGCCGTCCACCGCCTTTGCCACCCAGCCGATCACCTACAGCAGCCGCGATTTTTCCTGCGTGGAGACCGCGCCTGGTCAAGGATGAATCGACGCTCACCTGAATGCTGATACGTTCCCCCAGGTGCGCAGCCAGCACGACTACGCCAGGGTGATCCAGCTTCGTGCGCACCATATCACCCATCTCGCGCAGCACTTTGTCATCGGGTACGTCTACGGTTGCCGTCACAACGGCTACACCCGCAACATCTCGAGCCTGCCTGGCAAGCTCTCCCGCCTGCCTTAGAGCTGCTTCATGCTGGAACTGGTTCACAAGGCGGCGAGCGCTCGCAAGTTCCTGGGTCAGTTGCTCGATCCGCGCCTCAAGCATATCGGGCTGCGTTTGCATCTTTGCTGACAAGGTATCGACCAGCGCGCTGCGTCGCCGTACATAGGCTTCGGCCCCGCGCCCGGTTAAGCCCTCGATGCGGCGAATGCCCGCTGCAATACTCGTCTCCTGCACCGTAATATACAGCCCAATTTGCCCCGTCGCGAAACAATGCGTTCCACCGCACAACTCTTTACTGCTGCCCATCGAAACCACGCGCACGTACTCATCGTATTTCTCTCCAAAAAGGGCCATCGCGCCGGTGGTTAGCGCCTCTTCCAATGGCATGATATCTGTATGAACGGGGAAATCGGCTCGAATCCAGCGGTTTACCAGCGCATCAACTTGCGCCAGCTCTGAAGAGGTCAACGCTCGCGGGCAGGTAAAATCAAAACGCAGGCGTTCTGGCTCAACCAGCGATCCGCGCTGCTCTACCTGCGGGCCTATCACGTCACGCAGCGCCTTATGCAGCAGGTGCGTGGCGCTGTGGTTACGGATGGTATCTTCCCTGCGCTGCTCAATCACGCTGGCCTGCACCGCATCGCCCACGCGCATGTAGCCTTCTCGCATATAGCCGTAGTGAACAATCAGGCCCTTGACCGGGCGCTGCGTATCCTGCACCTCGAACACACCCATTGGCCCGGTAATATCGCCCCGGTCACCTATCTGGCCGCCGCTCTCAGCATAGAATGGCGTCGAATCGAGCACCAGCAGTGCTCTTTGCGGCGCAGAGATGCTCTCAACTTCTGCTCCATCCACCACCAAACCCACAACCTTTCCACTTCCTGTAATACCTTCATAGCCGGTAAATTCCGTTGGGCCAACCCGCTTCAGCAATTCCGTTAAGGCCTCTTCATCCCGGCTCTGTGTGAAGGCCGCTGTAGCCCTGCTCCGCTCTTGCTGGCGCTGCATCGCCTGTTCAAAGCCGGCAACATCTACAGAAAGCTCGTGTTCGGCTGCAACTTCCTGCGTCAACTCCAACGGGAAGCCGTGCGTATCGTAGAGCTTGAAGGCATCTTCGCCAGAAATGGTATGGCGACCCTCTCGCTTTAACTCCTCAATAAGATTGTTCAGCAGGTACAACCCGGCATTGAGCGTCTGGTTGAACTTTTTCTCTTCCAGGCCCAAAATCTCTACAATCAGGTCGCGCCGCAAGGCCAGCTCAGCATAGTGATCCTTCATCAAGGTGATCACCGTATCGGCAGCCTCAGCAAGGAATGGCTTATCCAGGCCAAGCAGTTTGCCGTGACGCACTGCCCGGCGCAAGAGACGGCGGAAGATGTAGCCGCGCCCCTCGTTGCTGGGCAAAACGCCATCGGCGGCCAGGAAGACCAGAGCGCGCCCGTGATCGGCGATCACGCGCAGTGAGACATCCTTTTTCGCATCGTCTCCATAGGTGGTATGAGCAAGCCCGGCAAAGCGATCGATAATGGCACGGAAGATATCCGTATCGAAAACCGATTCTTTCCCTTGCAGCACCATTGTGAGGCGCTCCAGGCCCATACCGGTATCGATATTTTTCTTCGGCAAGGGAGTGCGCGTGCCATCGAAGTCCTGGTAGTACTGCATGAATACCAGGTTCCAGAGTTCCAGGAAACGTTCGCATTCGCAGCCAGGTTTACAATCGGCCCTGCCGCAGCCATGCTCTATGCCGCGATCATAATAAATTTCGGAGTCGGGGCCACATGGACCGGACGCGCCCGGTGGCCCCCACCAGTTATCCTCAAGGCGGACAATTGTCTCGTCTGGAATGCCTGCTATCTCACCCCAGTATACCGGCGCTTCATCATCTTCCGGGTGTACCGTCGGGTACAGGCGGCCAGCCGGCAATTTGAGCACCTGTGTTAAAAACTCCCAGGCGTAGGCAATCGCCTCACGTTTGAAGTAATCGCCGACCGAAAAGTTGCCGAGCATCTCAAAAAAGGTCAATGTACGCTCATTGCCCACCTGATCAATATCAGTCGTGCGGAAGCATTTCTGGGCTGAGGTCAAGCGCACCGCCGGCGGAGTCTCGCGACCCAGAAAGTACGGGATCATCTGTTGCATCCCGGCTGTCGTCAGCAGCACAGTTGGATCATTGCGTGGTATGAGCGATGAACTGGGCACCTTGAGATGGCCCTTGCTGGCAAAGTAGTCCAGGAAGAGCGTACGAATTTGGGTACTTGTAAGCTTCATTTCAACAGACACGTTATCACGTCCTTTGTATCTCTATTCCTTAATGTAGGTAATCAACTATAACAAAATCATCCACCCATGTCATGTTGAGCGAAGCGAAACATCTTTGTGCCCATTGAAAGAGATCCTTCGCTTCGCTCAGGATGACATCCGATATGATCCTTAAAAAGGTTTTGCACATTGCCGGCCACCTTCAGTTCACAATGTTGTAAGATAATCTTAAAATGGAATCAAGCCCATCCTTTATAAAACAGCGCGTACCTATGCAAGCGCATTATACCAGAGAAGGGCCAGCATCGCAACAGGCAGCTACGGCTCCTTGCCTCACGGCAGGGTATATTAACCAGATAAGGCTGTAGGGGTCGATAAAATCGGCCCCCATTCTGGTCATAGCCATTGCCGGAGCATTTTGCTAATAACCATCAGCACACTTGCGGAGAAGCAACTCGTATATGCCATTAACCATACATTTGCCTTTTAGATCGCTCCTCGTTCTATGCGGGCCTGCCGGCTCAGGCAAAAGCACGTTCGCTGCCAAACGCTTCAGAAGAAGAACTATTATTGTCTCGTCCGATCATTGCCGCGAATTGATCTGCGACGATCCCACCAACCAGAGCGTCAACCGCGACACATTCGATCTCTTCTACTTTATTATCAATAAACGCATGTATAATAGCCGCTTTACTGTAGCAGATAGCACTGCTCTTCAGCCCGAGGCCCGCCGCAGATTGCTCGAACTCGCCCGCCGGCATGGATATCTTGCCTGCCTGCTCATCTTTAACGTTTCAGAAGCGACCGCCTTTGAACGCAACCAGCAACGGCCTCGCAAAGTCGAACCACATGTCATACCATACCATATCCAATTGCTGCAACAGACCTTGCTCGATGCTCCTCAAGAGGGATGGGACCGCTTGTATGTCTTGACTGAGGACAATATGGATGATGTCGTGATTGCAATCGGATAAGAATACGCTATAATAATATTGTATTGTATAAAGTTGTGTCATGTGTACATTTCGTGAGTCTGCCTTAGTTCTACCAAAAATCGGGGGATCGGCCCCCGTCAAGGGTAGGGGCGATGCTTGCCATCGCCCTGGCTCCCAGCACCCAGAAGGTGGTGGAACCGCTGAAAGCGAGCAGGGCCAGATGAAACGCCAGCGTAGATTAGCAAATAGCTATGCTTTTTATAGCCAGGCTACCGATCCCATACCGGTATACCGTGGCAATACCGGCCCGCTTTATCTCGGCACACTTCCCCATGAAACGTGGTCGCAGCGCGTAATGCGCCACATAGGCAACTTTTTTGCCGCTGTCATTAAGAAGATCAACCAGTTGCTGGCATTGGCCTTAACAGTGCTGATGTTGCTCCTCTTCACTCGTTTCCTGCTGCTCTTCTTCGGCTCTACCCATAGCCTGTTTGCCGGTTGGGTCTTCTGGCTAAGTTCACCCTTGATGACTCCCTTCAACAATCTCGCTCCGGCGCTACCATACAATGGCTTCAGTATCGATATATCTACGCTGGTGGCGATTATCGTGTACGCGCTGGCAGTAGCCCTTGTCCGCCAGTTTCTGAAGGTACTGGTGGCAAGACCTTGAGCCTTCAAGCCTCTTCAAGCAAGGTGCAGCCTCGCATCTGGAAACGGCCCGGCCTACAATTTCCTACCTCGCTTGATACGATCTTCTTCGATGTCGATGGTGTCTTGATCGACACAAGACAATCATTCCGTGCCACAGATATCGCTGTGGCAGAATACGTCGCCGGCACCATTTTTGGGCTGGACTGGGGCCAGCGAGAAGGCAAGCCCCTGGTCACGCTCGAAGATGTCAACGCCTTTAAGCAGGCGGGGGGCTACAATAACGACTGGGATATGTCTTACTTGCTCGCCTCGCTCTTCACCGCACGCCTGCGCGAGTGGAAAGGAACGCCGTTAGCTGGGCGCAGCATCAGGGAATGGGCGGAACTCTCACGTGCTGCCAATCTGGCCGGACACGGCGGCGTCGAGTGGGTCAACGAAATCGTTCCGGCCAGCGCTCGCCTGGATTACGATATAATTGGTGAGCTTTATCATGAGACGTATTGGGGAGCAGCAGAACTCCAGAAACGCTTCGGTCATCCTCCCCGCTATCTTCCCGGAGCTCCCGGCCTCGTTCATCGCGAAAAGATGCTCTACTCACCTGACTTCCCGGCACGCTTACGCAACAGGGGTATCCGCCATCTCGGCATGATTACGGGCCGTGTCGGGCCGGAGGTAGACATTGCCCTGGAGCGCATGGAGGCGTATAGTGGCTCGCGCTGGTGGGAAATCGTCATCTCCGCCAGCGAAAGCCCCAAGCCCAATGCTCGCGCCTTGCAGCTCGCCATAGAAGCTACCGGCTCTATGGGAGGCATGTATATCGGCGATACCGCCGACGATCACGACCTCGTCATCAATTACCGTGCTATCAAACAAGCCAGCGACCCCGAGATACTTGCAGTTATGCTCGTACACGGCGACGAAGTGGCAATTTATCAACAACGCGGCGCAGATATGATCATCAGCTCTGTCGAGGATGTGCTAAATCTGATAAACCTTGCCGATCAAGCGAGGGAATAAGGAACTGGATCTTACCTGATGAATTTTTCCGATTAAATAAGGCAATTGAGGAACTGAATCGCAGTCTGTAGGGGCAAGGGGCGGTAGGGATGCGGTGTGGGGGCCTTGTGCTTGCCCTCGTGCTCTGGCACTGGTAATGAATTTTCCCATTGACTTTCTCTAAATTCTGCTGTCTACTAATCCATACGAAGGGGGTGAATATATGCGCATAAAAACATTTTCAATTTCAGAAATCTCTGACATAATTACCCGGCTCCCAGAACGGCTCGAGCAGGAAGAAGTACAGCTCGTCACAGTTACACAGCACGGCAAACCAGTGATGACCATTCTGCCTTATAGCTCATTTAAGGAACTCACTGAAACCCTCGATTCGCTCCTGGAAACGATTGAGGTCATGCAAGACAAAGAACTGATGGCAGCCCTTTATCAGGGAATGAAAGACTTGGAGGAAGGTCGAGTGATACCCTGGGAACAGGTCAAGAAGGAACTTGGATGGGAATGAAAGGCTGGGCGCTCGGCATTTACCGATGAACTGTAGGGGCGCAATGCATTGCGCCCCTACGATCTGTTTTCTGCTTCCTCGATCAGATCCACCAGGTATTGCAACTTCTTGATCGCGTGCTGCGCATTCTTCTTATTGCGCTCGTAGCCTTCGGGCGCGAGCTGGCGAAACCATTCCTGGATATCCTCTTCCGAGACATCATACCATTTCGCGTCAGCCTGCAGGCGCAGGTACACCCGCATCTGCGGGTCCTGCTTCTTACGCACGCCCACTTGTAGCGGCTGGCCTATCGCGCCAACATTGCCACCTTCGCGCTCGTTGGCAGCTATGGCTACCTCTGGATACAATTCTTTATAGAGCGCCTCAACTTCTGCGGTCTTGAAAAACAGGTCTTTACCGGAGCCCCGGTAGGCTTTAATACGGCCTTCGCGCACCAAGCGGTCAAGTGTTGGACGATCTATTCTCAGGCGGCGTGCCGCCTCTCCCGCATCCATGAAGGCAAAGCGGCCACCTGAACCTGGCATATTTATCATCATAGCTATCGCCTCTTAAAAGTCAGTTCGCACCGGGCCTTCATCCTTTGAGGTGATTGACGAGGGCAAGCCGATAAATCGGCACTGGGCGCGATAAATCGGCCCCTACAATTCACCCGCAAGGATGGAGGGCCTTCGCATTATCTCTGTTGCAGGGTGATGCCCATCCCATCGGGATCGTGCAGCACGGCCAGCATTCTACCGGTAACTTGCTTCTCTGGTGGCATCGAGAACTGCACATCCTGTGCCTTCAGGGACTCGTATACCGATTGCAGATCATCGACGACGAAAGCCAGATGAGCCTGCCCGGCCGGTGGACGGCCCTGGGATGGTGGTAATGGCTTATCTCCTGCTTTATGCAAAGCCAGTGTTACTGTCCCTGTATCGAACTCAGTCCAACCAGGCGATGCGAATTTGAGCGGTATTCCCAGCACATCGCGGTAAAACTCGGTAGAACGCTGCATATCGCTGACATACACAACAATGTAATCAGGCTTCCCCAACTGTATCGACATCTATAGCATGCTCCTCATTCACTTTTATTTCATAAAACATCAATAGCGTACTGCCATAGCGCCGCTCGCGAGTAAGCGCCAGGCGCGCCAGCGGAACTGACACTACACCAGCCCGCTCTTTCGGGTGAATCTGTATAATGACTATGCCCGTTTCAGCGACAAGCGGTGAGGCATCCAGCATTGCTAATACGCGCGCCGCCATCTCCTGGTACTGCGGGGGCGCTACATAGATGATATCATACTGGCGCTGAGCATCGCTTGGCCCTTCTTCCTCGCCGTCCTTCTCACCCTTCTTATGTTTTTGTACATGGCCGTTAGCCTGCAAAAACTTAAAGACATCAGCATGGATAACCTCGGCTCGATCTGCCAGGCCTGTGATCTGCAGGTTTTCCCGCACCACCTGCAACATCTTATAATTCATCTCGATAAATGTAGCGCTGGCAGCACCACGACTGAGCGCCTCTATACCAACGCTTCCCGTCCCAGCAAAAAGGTCCAGGAAACGCGCGTCTTCCACGCGCGTAGAAAGAATATTGAAGAGGGCTTGCTTCACGCGATCAATAATAGGGCGAGTGCCAGGAGACGGTGGGCCTTTGAGCCTGCGCCCCTTGGCCTCACCTGTCACTACGCGCATACTGCTCCTCCTGCAACAGCGTAAGCACCATATCCACGTCGGCAATAAAATCATCCGATGTTTTTGCCCAGGAAATGAGCGCTTCAAGCTGGTCATTTTTCAATTTCTTCAGCGAGGTCGCGCCCCAGACGCCCTCTATCAGCTCCTCCATTCGATCATCGCTCACCTGGTCATTGACCACGTTATGTAAGACCTTCAAACGGGCCTCACTGGCACCGGCAGAGCCGCGCGCTTCTCTCAATCTGGCTATGATATCTTCGGCCTGCTCGCGTTCCTGGTCTGTTAAATCCGGCAGGTAGTCCTCGCTGCCCGCATCGCCATCGAAATCAACCTCTTCGTCGAACACAGGAGCAGGCGGTTTCTCGCGCACCACAGCATTTTTAATCTCTTTGATGCCAGCCGGCATGGGCGCCGGTTCTGCCGCCGCTGGACTGCTTGAGTTAGAAGGCGCAGCCGGAAATGCTGAGGCAGGTGCTGGCGCAGGGGCAGATGGCGGCGTGCTCGCCTGCTCTTTCATAACGACCTGCTGCAATTCTTCGAGGGCTTCGCGGTAATTGAGGCCATTGAGGGATTTCACCCCCAGCAACTCCATGGCCTGCCTGGGTTCTAAACCATAACTTTCCTTAATGAAGCGGATAAACTGCTGGAGTGTAAGGCTGCCGCTCGCGTCTCCCGGTAACCCGGGTATACTGGGCATACTCGCGCCTATATTCGGGCGCGTCGGCGGCACCGTTACTTCTCTGCTTACAGGTGCGGGCGCCTGCACTGCCTCGCGCTTCGTCCCCGTAGTTGTTGATGTCGTAGCAGCAGGAGCAGAAGCAGGGGCCGTCGAGGTTGGCGATTTACCGGCCAGCGGCCTGGGCTGAACAGAAGGCGAAGGCACATGCTGTGATACCTGTCCCTGGCCGCGCAGCATCCGGGCGACCCGGCTCTCAACGTGTTTGGTCAACTGCTCCATGCCGTCCTCAGCTTCACGGATCAGTCGTTCGCGGGTCTCCGCGCTGGCCCCTAGCGGTACTGGAATACCTATATCAATGGTATGCGTGCGCTTACCATCCGTAAATTGCGTGGCATAGCGCAACCAGATATGGGAGCCTGTCACCTCCGGCCTGGCAGCCATATTCCCTATGTTCTCTCTATCGTCCATGATCTGACCTTTCACTCAGCAGGCTATTCACAAGAAGGATCACCATAAAGCGGGTTGAAACGTTTGTACGCCCCTTATTATACCAGTTGGAGGAAGAACTGTACATCACTTTGCTCGGATTTCATCAACAAGCGGGCGCTGGGGAATTGAAGAGGAATCCATAGCCGAAAAATGCAGTTTCACATCGTCTTCATCATGGGTGAAGTGGAGATCCACGCTTAAGGATGCTCCTAGAGGAAGGATTGCCTGGAGATAGGCAGGAGAGAAGCAAAGGAGACAGCAGATGTCTTATCACGTGCCATTGCAAGTGGAGCCATCATCCACAAGGTCACAGCGATACACTTCCGAAAGGCTGTGGCAGATGGGCAAACAGGCCGAGATGCTGTTGAGCTACTACAGCAGTCTAGAGACATATAAGCGCTCGATTGAGCGACAATTAGCTTTGATGGCTGCTCAGATACACGAAGAAGACGTATTACTCAGCCCTCGTAGCGTGTTCCTGCTGGTAGAGATTCGTGGCAGCGGAGGTCTGAGCGCTCGCCTCGAGCAAATTGCCCATATCCTGGGTGAGGTGGGATACTGGAAACCAGTGGTGAGCGGGAATAACTACCGTGGCCGGGATGTCTATCAACTCGGCAAGAGCGCCCAGAGGCTCTTCGACGACTACGCGCTATTAGACCGGCGAGTCAAGCAACTATACAGGCGCCTGCAATACATCAAGGAGCAGCGGCACATGGAGCTTGAGACAAGCCCACAAGAGGTCTTCGCAGCTCTTGCAACGGCTTCAGAGGGCATGCCGGTCCGGGAAGGGATCGACGCAGTTGCTGACCTACTTGAGCAGCCCGGCCATCCTGGGTGGCTCAAGCGGCTCTTCGTGCATCGTGGGAGCAAAAAGAGTTAGCACTTGCCAAAAACCTCTTTCTAGTGTATGGTAGCATTACACTGATAAGAGTGTAGCAGTACGTATATTCATAAATATCGACAAATGAGTCCGCCAATGATGTGACCGGGATAGAGGCCGATCAATCGGCGGTGGGCGCGATCAATCGGCCCCTACTAGACTGTCAACCTTCATAGGATTGGTAACATGTAGTGGCCTCCCTTGCGGGGGCCAGGCAGCATCGATCACATGAACCTTGACACAGTAGTATACTCATGGATATGAACAAAAAGATCCACCTATGTCATGCTGAGCGAGTGCAGCCCAGCCCCGAGGAACGAAGGGGAAGCATCTGCTGCCGATCGAATGAGATCCTTCGCTGCGCTCAGGATGACATGCGAGAAGGTGCTTAATTTGTTAAGATCCACTAATAAGCAGGCAAATCAGAACGTGCTTAGATATGGTATTATTTTTAGGTTAGCATCAGGCGTAAGCTATCCCGTTACGGATGCCGCGTAGAGAAAGGTGAGAAGCGAGAGCAATGATCAGCCCAACACCAACGCAACAACAACCGCAAACCAACCAGAAGGTGGAACCAGAGGCTAAAAAAGCAGTCAAATCCACGCCTACCAGGAGAAGAGCGGGTCAGACTCCTGCCGCTCGTTTCGTGAAAGCCATCCTCCGCCCTATTTTCAAAGTTCTTTACTATATAATGCGGGCAATAGGCAGCCACAAGCTGCTAACGGCGGGAATTATCCTGCTCCTGCTGGCCAGCATTTTTGCCACTAACTACGCTACCACGGGCGAACTGCCACTAGGTATAGGAAGCGATCCGTTCAACTTCCATGTGAACGGTGGCAATGGCGGCGGCGACCTGGTAAAAAACTGGCTCTATGCCCTGCGCGATGGGAATGCCGCCACCTTGCAGTTGTTGGACCAGAACATGTCGCAGCCGCCTAACCCAAGCCAGCTTGTAAGCCAGTACAGCCAGGCGCAGGCTCATCTCACCTGGAAATCCATCAACGTCATTGGAGTACACAGTGAAGCCGATACCTCTGTTGATAGCTTCATTGAGGTGGATGTCTCTTCCCATGGGCCAGGTGGCGATACGACAGGCTTCATGATCTGGCACTTCGTCACGATTAATGGACAAAACGGAGAACTCCTCCTTAATGTTAACCTCGTAGATTTCAGAGCGCCGCTCTAATCGCGTAGCATGGTGTATTTTGTCTTACCCAGGACAGAAGGGACACACTATCATGGCAGCAAAGATTCAAAAGCAAGAGAGTGACCTGGACAGGTCTATCGATCTCGGCATGGACCAGTTTGGACGTTTTATAAAAACGCGCTGGTTCTGGCTGGTTCTCGCCGGTCTGATTATCTGGTTCTTCGTGAGTGGCGTCACTATAGGCCCATTCAACGCCGGCACAGTTCTGCTATACGTTTTTGAAGTTGGCTTTGCCGTCTTCTACATCCTGATCCAGTTCATCGCGCTCTTCTGGTTTTTAGGCAGGCCCCGCCTCTACTGGGTCATGCCCGGTGAAACCGGTGTTGGCTTCGATGACTACAAAGGCAATCCTGAGGTGCTCGAGGCAGCCAAGCGTATAGTCATGCTCCTGCAGGGTGTGCAGGAATTCAGGGAGATGGGAGGGCAACCGGTGCGAGGCCTGCTGCTCTCTGGTCCTCCTGGAACCGGTAAGAGCTACCTGGCACAATGTATGAGCACAGAAGCTGGCGTTCCCTTTGCCTATGCCAGCGCCGCAAGCTTCCGCGCCATGTTCATTGGTATGGGCGTCCTCCAGATCAGGCGGATGTACAGCAAGGCACGCCGCCTGGCGCGCGAATATGGCGGATGCATCATCTTTATGGATGAATTTGATGCCATTGGCACAGCGCGCAGCAAAAGCGGTGGGGGCAATATGGCCATAGGCGGCGGTTTCTTCGGGCTAATGAACGGCACAGGTGAACTCAACCAACTGCTCATGGAAATGGACCCGCCCAATATCGAGATGGGCTGGTTCAAAAAAATCCTTCGTACCCTTGGACTCTACCATAGCCGTGTCCAGAATGAACCCGTCCTGACTGTCGGCGCCACGAACGTTCCTGATACGCTCGACCCGGCTCTCCTGCGGCCAGGACGCTTTGATCGCCAGATCAATGTTGCTCCGCCTACCGATAAATATCGCCCCGAGGTGATCGAGTACTACCTGAACAAAGTGAAGCATGATCCGAACATCTCGATAGCCGCGCTCTCACAGCGCCTTGTGGATTACACTCCCGTCGCTATCAAGCACGTCATCAACGAGGCGGTAATTATCGCCCACTTCGACGGTCGTGAGCAGATCACCTACAAAGACCTGGTAGAAGCCCAGGACGTTCATGAATTTGGCCTGCGCCAGATCAGCGAGCTGACTCCTGTTGATCGCCGGCGCATTGCCTACCACGAAGCCGGCCATGCTGTCGCTTCCTACTACCTCATGGATCGTTACTTCCCGGCCTATGTCACCATTCACCAGCGCAGCGATCTAGAAGGGGCCGCAGCCTTTGCCCTCCCTCGACCGAAAGAGTCGATCAAAACCATGAGCAAGGAAGATGTGCTGGCGCGCATCCAGGTTTCGCTGGCAGCCCGCGCATCCGAGGAACTGTTCCTCGATGTGAACATGACAGGCGTCACCGCTGACCTCGAACAGGCCACACGGCTGGCAGCAGCTTATGTCGGCGCCTTTGGCATGGATGGCACGCTCATTTCATATGCTGCATTCGCCAATCCTCTCGTCGGAGGCGCGCCAGTAAGTGTGCCAGACCTGCCAGAACGCACTGAGGCAGTGCTCCAATCCCAGTTCAAAGCTGTCAAGAAGCTGCTGCAGGAGCATAGCGAAGCCCTTATCGCCGTCGCCGAAGCCCTGATCGAACGCGACGAGCTGGTTGCGGAAGAGATCAAGCAATTGATCGACGAGGCCGACGTAAAGCGCGTGACCAGTAAAGTGCTGGCCGACTTTGAGACTATCCTGGGAAATGGAAGCGGCAATGGCAAAGGCAATGGGCATCGCAAGGATGGTAACGGCAAGAAGAGCTATGCCTCTGCCGGAGAGCGCGCGCATGAGGATGGCAGTAGCTCTGCTGGAGATGTGCCCGGAATCGACATCTCTCCCTCGCAGTCCTCGTTGCCTCCTCATGACGAGAATTGAGTATTGCCGATCTTGGCCCTGAATTTTCATCATTGGCACGTTGACCTCCCACAAGGAGGTCAGGCATTAATTTATTCATGTCAACAACAATTTCACAAACGCATCCATCACGGGTAGCTAAGACCAAGCCTCGCTCCCCATACTGGCAGACTGCTTTGATGTGGGGGGCAGTGCTGGCCCTCATTGTCGTTGCTATCGCTATGCGGCTGTATAACCTGGATAAACTCTTTGATTACGATGGATACGATGAGGGCGTTTACTGGCAAACTTTGCGCGCTATGAGCGCAGGCTATGGGCTTTATGGGCAGATATTTTATTCGCAGCCGCCATTCTTCCTGCTCTCCGTCTATCCCTTCTTTGTGCTTTTTGGCCACACTATCTGGTCTGCGCGGCTCGGCGTCGCCGTGGTGTCGCTGCTTGGCTTGCCCGGCGCCTATTTGCTCGGCAAGTCGTTAAGCGGGCGCGTTGGCGCTATCGCTGCTATGCTCTTGCTCATCGTAAATCCCCTCTACCTGGCCGAGTCCCAGATACTGCAGGCCGAAGCTTCATCAGTCGCGTTTTCACTGCTGGCAGTAGGCGCTGCCTACATGTGGTGGAAGCAGCCAGGCGGACGCAAAGGCATAGCCATGGCGATTCTCTGTGGTATTGCACTTCCCCTCGGAATTTTGTGTAAGCTGCTCAGTATCACCACCATTGTCCCCACCGGCATGCTGCTGCTCGCTCGCCTGTGGCAAATCTGGCGCAAGCGGCCAGGCGCAACGACAGGCAGCCTTCGCTCTATTGTTATTGCCATTGCCGTGTGCATCGTTACCGCTCTTCTCGTGCTTCTCCCTTTTCTTGGCTCATATCAGGCGCTGTTGCAACAGGTAGTGGCCTTTCATGATACAGCCAAAACCGTGCTTATTAGCGAGCAGATAACAAATAAAACCACGTTGCGTCTCTTCCTGGCATCAAACCTGCTGCTCGTGCTTACTGCCGCCTTCGGTAGCGTTGTGGCACTGCTTCGCCGTGACTGGCGCATCATCCCGCTGGTCGCCTGGTTCCTTGTGACTTTCTACGTCCTCTGGATACAGGTTCCCCTCTTCTACCGCCATGCTATCGCCCTGATCCCAGCATTGATCGCCATGGCAGTTATAGGCATAGGAAACATAGCCAGCATAGCGGAAGGGACGAGGGCACAAGGGCAAGGCGCAAGGTTCCCACGCCACGTTACGCCACCCACGGCTTCGATACATCGAGCCTCTACTGCCCCTACGGGTGACGCTCCATCTCCCCTAAGAACACTCAATATTGCGGCTCCGCTGATAGCCATCGTCCTTATCTTGATCATCGCTGTATCCAGCATCCCGCAGGACTATAACCACTACCGGTCGCTTGCCCAGCAAGGCAGCAGCCTGTCCACGCAACTGGAGGCCCGCATCGCACACGATCTCCAGAACGCTACGAAACCTGGCCAGCTCGTTATCACCGATGGACAGTTTGTAGCCGGCCTGGCAGATCGCTCGACACCACCATTGCTCGTCGATACATCTACTGTACGTATCACCAGCGGCTACCTGACGCTGCAACAACTGATCTCCGCAGCCTCACAGCCGCAAGTTCAGGCCGTGCTGTTTTTTTCGTCTCGTCTTTCAGAAAAGCCCGTAGCAGCATTCCATACCTGGGTTGCCCGGCACTTCCATCTCCTCCATAGATATGGGCCAGGCATAGAGCTATGGGTCAAATAACATAGAGTAGGAGATTTCATCATGCAGAGAAAAAGAACCTTTAGTCCTATGGAAATTGCGCTGCTCGTTGTCCTCGTTGGCTCGCTCATCATGTCCTTTTTACAGGCGCGCCGCGAGGAACAGGCACATAATAGAGAGCCGTAGGGACGGGAGTGGATTTACAGGGGTAGGTTTTTACGTGGATCCGCCTGGGAAGGGATCGTACCCGTAGGGGCAAGGAGGGGATGCGGACGGGTGGAAGGGGCCTTGCGCTTGCCCTCGCGCCCTCGTGCCCCCTCGCTGCTCCCTCCAAAAGTCCTAGAGCCGGAAGCAAACTCTCACAGATAGTGATATTTCTGTTCCTCTGCTCGTTATAATGAGAGAAAACAATATCCTAAGAGGAATAGTTTTATGTCATTATATGCTTCTCAAGGCAATGAGAATCATCCAGAGCAGCTATCATCGATCGATGACTGGTCGTCTGAGGACACACGATCAGATCTTCCGGTTGCACAGCTTCGAGAAGCACCCGCGCTACACATTACGCACCGCTCCTGGGGTACCGGTCTCCTATCAAAATGGAAAGCCAGCCAGGCAAAACAATCCTATTCCAACGGGCACACAGCCCAGGCATCGCTGGCAGAGCAAGATACACTCGAACAGCCCTCTATTCAAGAGTCGCTTGTTCCCCTCAATATAGAGAGTGTACAACCGCTTTCGCAGGCTCAGGGGCCGGCACTAGCATTTTACCCACAAGCAGCTTCTTTCTCCGGGCCGGCACCTGGTGCACCCGTGCTGGCTCCCCCGCGAGAAAACTGGCAAGTGATGCAACCTCTGGCAGGGCTTTCGCCTTTTACACAACCCCCTGCAGGCAATGGCCACTACCCGCAGAAAAGGGCGCACAAGAAAAAGAGACGTTTTCCAATCTGGGCACGAGTAGCAGTAGCCATGTTGCTGGTGTTGCTGGCTATAACCGGAAGCGGCCTATACTACTACTATGCGAACTTTGCTACTCCCCTTAGCCATATTACCGGCCAGACTGTCGTGCGTCTCAAAGGCGATAGCGCTCCTAACCAGCGAGGTGATAATACGAGCGGCAGCATCTTGAGTGGTGGTCGTATTAATATTCTCTTGCTGGGTAGCGATGATGACTACAAAAGCGTGCATATCTATGGTGGCATCCTCTCCCAGACCGATATCGTCGTTTCCATCGATCCTACCACGAAGAGCGTCGCCATGCTCTCTATTCCCCGCGATTCATGGGTCGATGTGCCTGGATTTGGCATGCATAAGCTCGACCAGGCATTCCTGCTAGGTGGAGGAGGAGCGCAAGGGGCAGCGCTGGTTATGGCCACGATTCACCAGAATTTTGGTATCTATATCGATCACTATGCCTGGGTTGGCCTTACCGGCTTCGTCAATGTGATTAATACCGTTGGCGGCATCGATATTGACGTGCTCCACCCCATCACCGATGACTCTTATCCCGACGATATGGGCAAAGGCGCCAGCGATCCCTTTGCTTACAAGCGCCTCTATATTGCACCCGGGCCCCAGCACCTGACGGGGCTGACCGCTCTGGAATACGTGCGTTCCCGGCATGCTGACCTTATCGGCGATTTTGGCCGCTCTGCCCGCCAGCAGCAGATACTCGATCAGCTCAAATATAAGCTAGATAACCCGGACATCCTGGGAGAGCTTCCTGCCATTGCTAAAGACCTGGATGGCTATGTCAAAACGGATATGCAACTGCAAGATGTCTTCGATCTCGTCTACTTTGCAAAATCGCTCAACGAGAGTGGTATTGGGCGCTATACTCTTGGCCCTCCATATTCAACTACGGCCAATTTGAATACTTCAGCAGGCGTCCAGAGCGTTGTCATCCTGGATTGCTCAAAGGTTCAACCCCTGATCGCAAAGGTCTTTAATCTGGGCGATCAGGCAACTTGCCAGCAGGTGGACCCAAACAATCCCGATGCGGTACCAGGCACATCACAGCCAGTGTCGTCAATGCCGCAGGCTTCTACCCCTGCCAGCAATCCTTTGCAGGTGGTAAACCAGGTGGCTCAAATCAGCACGCTGAGTATTGGCAGTGGCAACTACAATGTTCTGGGAATCCATAGCCTGCTCGATTTGCTCTTCCTGGTAGTCTTTGAATCACCGGCGGCGCTTGAAGTATGATCTTGTCTATCATTAAGGATAATCAGTATAAAATGGTTCTAGATTAAGAAGCGACAATGAAAAAATCTCATCTTTCCTGGCATATATTCCTCTTGCTTGCCCTGCTGGCAATCACCCTGCAAGGATGCCTCGGTATCGGTGGCAATAGCAACGGCAACTTTAAACAGATCAATACCGGCAATAATCAAACCCTGGGCGTCAATAACCAGGCCCTCTTCAAAGGAAAAATTTACTTTACGCAGAATCGCCACCTGTTTGTGATTGATGGCTCGCGCAATATCAAGCAGTTGACTTTCACGGGCGATGTGCGCGACCCCGCAGTTTCCCCCGATGGCAAATGGGTTGCTTTCATCCTTCGCTACTACGACTACTCCAACCTGGAATATATGTCCACCAGCGGCGGCCCCTGGCACATACTGATGGATGGCAACGGCGCATTTATCCCCAATGGCAATTTTCCACCCAAGGCCACATACAACTGGTATGCTCAGCCCGCCTGGTCACCCGATGGCAAGACCATCATCTTCCTGAGCGACCTGCAAAAACTCTACGACTGGGCCAATTATCCCTATGGCGACCTGGGACCGGATTTTGACCAGTCCCCTTTCCTCGATTTGCAGGTCTTCTCTATTCCGTTCCCCAATTCGCTATCCAGGCAATATGTGGAACAAAACAACATTGTCGCTTATGCCAGCTACGGTGATGGCGGAGACCGTGACCCCAGCTATCGCCCAGGCCACCCAGACCAGATCATCTATACTCACTACACCTATGATACCTCGCGAACCCAGCAAGTCATCCAGCTCTATATGGAAGACCCGACCGCTATTGTCAATCATCCTGAGATGCACTACCATCCCGGCGACCCCGGCCAGGAATTTAGCCCTGCCGTCGCCGTCACCCCTCCATCCACTTCGGTAGCCAATCTTGAGCCAGCCTTTTCGCCAGACGGCAAGCATATCGCTTATGTCCGCCGCATCGATGCGACGCATATGGGCCTCTACGTGATGCCGGTCCCGCCAGATAGTATCACCACAGACCCCAATAACCCTGCTGTGCAGCAAGAAGCCCTGCAGGCCTACCAAAAATCGAACCTGCTTGTCGAAAGCGAGTTCGTCAGCCAGCCGGTCTGGTCGCCAGATGGCACACAGCTCGCCTACGTAGCCTACAGCAACAACGAGTTCGATATCTGGCTGGCAAACCTGAGCTACAATGCCAAAACAGGCGCCTACAGCGTCAAAGGCAGCCTGATACCTCTCACCAGCGGGGGTATCGATGCCGATTCGCGCCCCTGCTGGATATCATAGGGATCTGTCAATATTTATTGACTGATAAAAACCTGGCCCCCACAAGGGAGGCCAACGTGCCAATGAATTGGCACTCTACTGCATCTCACACTTGCGATGAGGGGAAATGTAGTGACCCTCCTTGTGAGGGTCAGGTATGGGGTCAGGCCTGATCTGGTTTCCGATTATGCAGTAACAGCGCTGACCTGCTTCTCAAAGTTCTGGAAGAACTGGTCAAGGCCCTTTTTCACTGCACCCTTGAGGATGAACTCAGGAGTAGCGGCGAGCTTGCCCTCTATTTCAGCATGCGCATTGTAGTTCAGATTAGTAAAGCCGGCTTCTTCCGCCAGGTCAACAGCACATCTTGCCGTGATAGAGCCTAGCGAACTCTTCGGCTCGGCAATATAGACAAGATGTGTTGGCGGAACAACCTCGGCCGTTTGCAAAAACACTCTGTAAGGCCCCTTGAAGCCAGGAATGCCTGTCGTGATACGTAGTCTGAGTTGCTGGCCGGCCGGTGTATCCACCAGCTCGGCGCTCTCACACCCTGGGATGCTGTTCTTGAGCACCTCAGGATTGAGCAACGCTGCAAAAACTTGTGGACTGGATGCTTTAATCTTCTGGTTTCCTGCAATATCCATGTAACTTTTCTACCCTTTTCTATGTGTTTGTATTAATCGCCTCGCTCCGCTGTCAAAAGGCAGCTTCGCGTGGGTCTATTATCCACGATATATCCGCACAGATCAATAGGATCGGGCGGGAAGTACTATAGCGGTACTAAGCGGTACTATTAGAAGGATCGCTAGTGAACATTCTGCGCTGCTGAGATGATGATAGCAACGACGACGATCACCAGGGCGCAGGCAAGAACTAGCGCTACGCCTATTGGAATAAGCACCACTGCTGAGGCCCGTCCACCAGTGAGGCGATGTACCGCCATGATGGCAAAGATCGCCAGGACGACATCGTAGATGTAGCCGGCTATAGCAAGGATGGGTCCGGCAAAAGGAATCAGGCCCACTATGGCTATAAGAATTCTCAGCGGCACATCAAAGAGCAGAATTGTGTAGCACTGGGTCACGAATCTGCCCTGACCCCCAAAGGCTCTGGCAAGTCCAAAGAGGATGCCCATCCCGATGAAGAAAAGCAATGGCACAAGAATAATGTTGCCAAGAGAAGAACCAAGTGTCAGGGCTTGAATGGCCTGCGCCATCGAGGGAGATAGAGCAGGGTTAGAAGTGGTGGTACCGAGTCCCAGGCCCCGGTTGATGAGAACGCCAAGATAAGAAAGCCCTGCTGTAACAATAGCCAGGAAAATGAGCTGCACCCAGACGATATCCCAGCTCGCCTTGCCCATCTCCGCAGCAAATGTCATAGCCCCCGGCCTTGTAAGCACCCTGAGATACTGTCCCGGCAACTGGCGAATAGCTTCTCCGAGAGGAAGTGGCCCCTGCGTAAAAGGCATATAGCCGCCTACGTAGTAGGGTTCACTCGCGGGTGTTGTCGCATACGGATTCTCCGGCGCGTTAGCATAAGGATTCTGCGGCGGCATAGCATACGGGTTCTCAGGTGGTGCCCCATAGGGATTCTCCGCTGGTGCAACATACAGATTTGGGGGCAGCCCTTCATAAAGAGGCTTGTCGGAGGGGCCAGAAGTATCAGGCGGATGGGCAGCACTGGGCGTTTCTGTAGGGGCGTTTTCAGGATTATTTGAACCAGGTTGCTCTTGTTCTGGATTCGAAGCCATACATATTCCTCCTCACGAATTGCTTATATTTGAGGACTTCTCTGCATGTCATGCTGAGCGCGTATAGCTTTGTCATCCTGAACGCAGCGAAGGATCTCTTGATGGGCAGTGGATGCTTCCCCTTCACTGTGCTCAGGGCTTCAGCTCACGTGCTCAGGGTGACATGTGATTTCTAGTAATTCCCGATCATGCCTGGTAATGTTCATAAAACCTCATACATGATAGCACAACGCATATATCTTGTCGATTTAAAACCAGTTGAGTTGCTTGCGCTTCCTTCTAAAAGGTGCGTATAATTTTCATAGCAGACAGATTAGATACACAGATCCTGAGCAGTCGAAACAAAGAAGTTTCGGAAGGAGCTATTGACGATGGCGACAGAACCCCGCATCATCAAATTCTATGAAACGACTCTTCGCGATGGCGAACAAACGCCCGGAGTCAACTATTTTCCAGAGGAAAAACTGCGCATTGCCCAGGCGCTGGCGGATATGGGCTTTGACACCATCGATTGTGGTTTCCCCATCTCCTCACTGGGGGAGTTTGAGGCTGTGCGCTTGATTGCCTCAAAGGTAGACAACGCTGAGATCCTCGCTATCGCACGTGCCAATCCCGTCGATATCGAGCGGGCCTGGGAAGCGGTGAAAATCGCCGCTCATCCTGCCATCGAGCCGTTTATCAGCACTTCTCCCCTGCACCGCAAAGTGAAGCTCGGCAAGACACGCGAAGAGGTGCTCGAACTGGCCAAAGCAGCCGTCGCGCAGGGCCGCTCCTATACCGAGAATGTCGACTTCGCCCTGGAAGATACCACGCGAACCGAGCATGACTTTATCCTCGAAGTCTGTGAGGCCATTATTAAGGAGGGCGTGCGCTTCATCACCTTATGCGATACCGTTGGCTACGCGCTGCCCTGGGAGTTTGGGAAGCTGGTCGCTGATGTGAAGCGCGAATTTCCCAATGCCCGCATTTCCGCTCATTGCCACGACGACCTAGGGCTGGCTGTGGCTAATGCCATCGAAGGCCTGCGCAATGGGGCTGAGCGGGTCGATACCTGTTTCAACGGCCTGGGCGAGCGGGCAGGCAATGCTGCTACCGAGGACGTTGTGATGGCCATTCGCACTCGCTCCGCCGATCTGGGCATGGATGTCAGAGTGGATACAACGAAGATCATCCCCACCAGCCGCTTGATCGCACAGCTTTCGGGCATGGAGCCGCAGTGGACAAAATCGATTGTTGGCCGCAACGCCTTTGCGCATGGCGGCGGCATTCACCAGGATGGCGTGCTCAAAGACGCCCGCACCTACGAGATCATGACGCCTGAATCCATTGGCCTGACTGCCGCAGACCGCCGTATGCACATGGGCAAGCTCTCGGGTCGCGCCGCTCTTGCTGCCCAGTTGCGCGATCTGGGCTACGAGCTGGAAAAAGAGCAATTGAACCAGGCCTTTGATATGGCAAAGCTACTCCTGGGCAAGAAGAAAGTTCTGGAGGAGATGGACCTGCGCTATATCGCTGAAACTGCTCAAGGCAAAACAGATGTAACAGTTATATCGGTGGAAACATCGATGAACTGATCGAGGTGATATAATTTCATTGATATGTTATGTAATGTGGAACGGAGGTTGTTTGATACAACATGGAGGGGCGCAATACGTTGCGCTCCTCTATTATCCCATTGCGCTTGATTCAGACGGAGACCCCAACTATGCCAAAAACCATGTTTGAAAAAATCTGGGATGCGCACGTTGTACGTGACGCTCCAGGCGAAGACACTATTCTTTACATTGACCGCCACCTGGTGCATGAAGCCACGTCACCGGCAGCCTTCGCCGGATTGCGCGAGGCCCATCGTCAGGTGCGGCGACCCGATGCCACTATCGCAGTGCTTGATCACAATGTGCCCACAGTACCAGGGCGCAAGATGATCAACGTCGTTGACCAGGATAGCTCCCTCGTCATCACCACCATGGAGCAGAATGCGCAGGACTTTGGCCTGACCCTGTTCGACATGGATGACCCCCGCCAGGGCATCGTGCATATCATCGGGCCTGAGCAGGGCATCACATTGCCTGGCATGACCATTGTCTGCGGCGACTCTCACACCTCCACGCATGGCGCGCTCGGCGCTCTAGCTTTTGGTATCGGCACCAGCGAAATTGAGCATGTCCTGGCTACTCAATGCCTGCTCCAGAAAAAGCCAAAGACCATGAATATCCGGGTCGAGGGAAAACCAGGGCCGGGAGTTACCGCCAAAGATATTGCTTTGTATATCATCCGCCAGCTTGGCACGGGCGTGGGCACAGGGCACGTCATCGAATTCAGTGGCTCGACGATTCGCTCGCTCTCGATGGAAGGGCGCATGACGCTCTGCAATATGGCGATTGAGGCAGGCGCTCGCGCGGGCATGGTTGCCCCCGACGATACCACCTTTGCCTATATCGAGGGACGCCCATTCGCCCCAAAGGGTGAAATGTTCGAGCAGGCAGTCGAGGCATGGCGGCAACTGGCCAGTGACCCTGATGCACACTTCGACAAGGTCTATGAGATCAATGTCGAAGGGCTGGCGCCGCAGGTCACCTGGGGCATCAATCCCGGCATGACCGTTGATGTCACAGGCAGCGTGCCTGATCCCTCAGAACAAAAAGACCCCATAAAACGCGAGGCATATGAGCGCGCACTGAAATACATGGGGCTTGAACCAGGACAGAAAATTACCGATATTCGCCTGGATACCGTCTTTATCGGCTCCTGCACCAATTCGCGCCTGGAAGACTTACGTATGGCCGCGCAATATGTAAAGGGCAAGCATGTCGCGCCCGGTCTGCGAGCAATCGTTGTACCCGGCTCGATGCGAGTTCGCCGCATGGCCGAGGAAGAGGGACTCGCTGATATCTTCCGCGAGGCGGGTTTTGACTGGCGCGCTTCTGGATGCAGCATGTGCATCGCCATGAATGGTGACAGGCTCTCCCCAGGCGAGCGCTGTGCTTCGACCAGCAACCGCAACTTCGAGGGTCGCCAGGGACGCGGCGGGCGCACGCATCTTGTCAGCCCTCCCATGGCTGCTGCTGCCGCTATTGCGGGCCACTTTGTGGACATTAGAGAATTGCAGGATTAAGGAGTTCGAGTACGATGGAACCATTTACCACGCTGACGGGCCTGGTGATGCCGCTTGATCGCGCCAATGTCAACACCGATGAGATTACACCGGCCCGCTTCCTCAAATCGATCAAGCGCACGGGATTCGCTCATGCTCTCTTCGCCAACTGGCGCTACATTGGCGACACGATGGAGCCGAATCCAGATTTCGTGCTGAACCAGCCTCGCTACCAGGGAGCAACCATCTTGCTCACGGGCGATAATTTCGGCTGCGGCTCCTCACGCGAGCACGCGCCCTGGGCCATCCGCGATTACGGCTTCCGCTGCATCATCGCCCCCAGCTTTGCCGATATCTTCTACAACAACTGCTTCAACAACAGTATCTTGCCGGTCACGCTCGACGAATCTATCGTTCGAGAGCTCTTCGCTGAAGTTGAGGCAAATGAAGGCTATAAGCTCAGCGTTGACCTTGCTGCACAGACGGTGACCACCCCTGATGGACGTGTGCTGCACTTTGACATCGACAGCTTCAAGAAAAACGCGCTGCTGCAGGGCCTGGACAACATCGGCTGGACGCTCTCTCATGCCGGTGAAATTGCCGCTTATGAAGAGCGCCGGAAGAAAGAAGCACCCTGGGTTTTTGCCGGGCAACCATAAAAGGAGAATCAGCCGTGACCACAAACGTAGGGGCGCGATTCATCGCGCCCAGCATGGATATAGAACCTTACCAGCTTCTTGACCCCGAAGGCAACCTGGTCGGTCCAATGCCCGATCTCAGCGCAGATCGGCTGTTGTCACTTTATCGCTTTATGCACATGGGCAGGGCGTTCTCCAACAAGATCATTGCCTTGCAGCGCCAGGGACGCGCAACCACCTTTGGCTCGCTCGAGGGGCAGGAGGCAACCGCTGTGGGACTGGCTGCTCCCATGCGGCCAGAGGACTGGCTCGCCACATCATACCGTGAAATTGCTTCATTGATGGTGCGGGGCATTCCCCTTCCCACGCTCATTTACTCCTTTCGCGGCTTCACCCCTCAGAACTATCCGCGAGAATCACGCACCTTACCCATCCAGATTGTTATCGGCACGCAGGTGATTCATGCGGTTGGGCTGGCCATGGCGGCAAAGATAGCAGGTGACCCGGTGGTGGCTGTGGCTGTCTGTGGAGATGGCGCGACTTCCGAGGGCGATTTCAACGAAGCCTTGAATTTTGCCGGGGTTTACCAGGCTCCCGTTGTCATTGTCGTACAGAACAACGGCTGGGCCATCAGCGTGCCGCGCCACAAACAGAGCGCCGCTCAGACGCTAGCCGCTCGGGGCACCGGCTTCGGTCTTCCTTCTATCCTGGTGGATGGCAACGACATTCTCGCCGTCTACGATGTGATGCAGCAGGCTATTGAACGTGCCCGCTCCGGTCAAGGGCCGGCACTGGTGGAGACGCTCACCTACCGCATGGGGGCGCATACCACAGCAGACGATCCCACGCGCTACCGCGATCCCGCCGAGCTGGAGGCATGGCAGGCAAAAGATCCGATCAAGCGCTTTCGCATCTTCCTTATGCAGCGCGGCCTGCTCACGGAGGAACAGGATCAGCAGTTGATAGCTGCTATCGAAGAAGAACTTAACGAGGCTGTGCGCGAGGCTGAGAGCATGCCGGCGATGGCCCCCGATAGCTTCTTCGACTACATGTTTGCCGAACTTCCACCGCGCTTGCAGGAGCAACGTAATGATCTACTGCGCTACACAGGTGGCCGATGATGATTTTTAACAACCAGGATCGGTAATATTTGTCATCCTGAGCGAAGCGAAGGATCTCTGCCGATTGGCAGCGGATGTTTCGCGTCGCTCAACATGACATGTCCCAGACCGGTTTTCCCGATCTTGACGGTCAAATTTCATTATCGGCCACCAGAACTCGATCGTGCGATCACCATAAGAGGATGATACATTATGCAAATGACGATGATTGAAGCTTTGAACAAGGCTCTGACCCAGGAACTTGAGCGCGACGAGCGCGTTGTAGTCTTTGGGCAGGATATAGGTGTCAACGGCGGCGTGTTCCGCGTGACCGAGCACCTGCAAAAGAAATTTGGCGAGCGCCGCGTTTTCGATACGCCACTGGCAGAATCGGCCATCATCGGCAGCGCAATCGGCATGTCGGTCTACGGCCTGCGCCCCATTGCTGAGATTCAGTTTGCAGGCTTCCTCTTTTTATGTATGAGCCAGTTGGTGACGCAGGCTGCACGTATGCGCTTCCGCAGCGCGGGAGCGTTCACCTGCCCTATGGTCGTGCGCGCACCTTATGGCGGCGGCGTGCGCACCCCCGAACTGCACTCCGATAGTCTCGAAGGCGTCTTTTTGCAAACGCCAGGTCTAAAAGTTGTCATACCATCTAATCCTCGCGATGCCAAAGGGTTGCTCGCCTCGGCAGTTGCCGATCCCGACCCCGTTCTCTTCCTGGAAAACATCAAGCTCTATCGCTCGTTCCGCCAGGAGACGCCCGAGGAATACTACACCATTCCGCTTGGCAAGGCAAACGTAGTGCAGGAGGGAACAGATGTGAGCCTCTTTGCCTACGGTGCAATGGTACCTGTGGCATTGGAGGCGGCAAAACAGGTGCAGCAAGAAAACGGCACAAGCGTAGAGGTCATCGACCTGCGCACAGTCTGGCCGCTGGATGAAGAGGCTATCGTCAACTCGGTGACAAAAACAGGGCGGGCTGTCGTTGTGCATGAAGCCCCTCGCGCAGGCGGGGTAGGAGCAGAAGTGACAGCCATTATCAACGATCACTGCCTCTATTCCCTGCTGGCTCCGGTTGGGCGCGTGACCGGCTACGACACGCCGTTTCCTGTTCCTGGCGTCGAAGATTATTACGTCCCGAATGTGCCGAAGGTGCTTACGGCTCTCAAACAGGTTATGGAGTCATAGCTATGTACGAATTCAAACTAGCAGACCTCGGCGAGGGGATGCACGAGGCCGAGATAGCTGAATGGCTGGTAAAGGTAGGCGATACGCTCAAACTCGATCAGCCGATGGTCAAGGTCGAAACTGACAAGGCCCTTGTGGAGATACCTTCGCCTGTAGCCGGTCGTATCAGCGAGATTCGTGTCAACAGCGGGGAGAAAGCAAAAGTAGGCGACGTGCTGGCTGTGCTGGAGACACCTGCAGGCGGGAATGGTGCGGCGCAACAGAGAGCTACGGAGACAACCCCGCCGGCAGCGGCGGCACCATCTCCTACACCGCCATCGCCGCCAGCGCAAAAGACAACACTGGCTGCGCCCACCTCGACAACCGCTACAAAATCGCGCGTGCTGGCTGCTCCCGCTGTGCGCAAGCTGGCATTCGAGCTGGGCGTCGATCTCGAAAAGGTTACTCCAACCGGCTACAACGGGCGCATCTCTCTCGAAGATGTGAGGGCCTACGCCGAACGCATGAAAGCTGAGCCTGCGCCCGCACCAACTCAGGCAGAACAACCTGCTCCTGCTGTTGAACAGGCACGCGAACAGCCTGTTCCAGCACCGCAAGGTGAACGCCAACCCTTGACAGGCCTGCGCAAGCGCATTGCCGAACACATGGAGCGCTCATGGCGCACCGTTCCACACGCGGTCGCCTTTGATGAAGTGGATGGCGCTGCCTTGATAGCCCTGCGCCAGGCATTGAAACCCATCGCGGAGCAGCGCGGCGTTCGCCTGACCTATGTGCCGATCCTCGTTAAGCTGCTCATCCCGGTGCTCAAAGAATTCCCTATCTTCAATGCCAGCCTGGATGAAGAGAAACGTGAGATCGTCTACAAGCGCTCGTACCATATCGGCGTGGCTACCGACTCGCCCGAAGGCTTACTCGTCCCTGTCTTGCGCGATGCCGACCGCCTGACGCTGCTCCAGGTTGCGGGCAAGCTCGAAAAACTCATCGAGGGAGCTCGCCAGCGCACGCTCTCCCTTCCCGAACTGAGCGGCAGTACCTTCACCCTCAACAATGTTGGCAGTTTTGGCGGCAGTAGCGGCGTCCCCATCATCAATTATCCTGAAGTTGCCATCCTTGCCGTTGGACGACTACAAGAAAAAGCCGTCGCCCAGAATGGCGCAGTCATGGTCAGGCCGGTGATGCCGCTCACCCTCTCCTTTGACCATCGCCTGATCGATGGCACGGCGGCAGGCAAATTCCTGGCCCGTTTCAAAGAACTGGTCGAGAATCCCCAGCAACTGATGCTGGATATGGTTTAAAATGGCCTGGCTTGTAGAGGCAGCGGAGCTATGGTATCATAGAGGTGTAATTTTTGAGATGAGGTGAGGGGTACAGCAATGGAGGTAAGCACCCGCGAAGACCAGAGGCAAGGAGGAACAACATAGATGGCACAGCCGATGCGAGACGAGGTGGTGTACTACTACGATGTCCATCCCACCGAGGAGGACTTGATGGGGGAAGCGCCACCACATGCGCAATTGGTGCACTATTTGATGGAGGTGCTCACCTGGTTGCTGCGCGAGCAGGTCTGCGCCATCTACGAGAACTGCAACTTTTACCAGTCACCAGATATCTATGAGTATCCACTGGCCCCCGATATCGCCATCATTAAAGGCCCGAGTCAGCCAATCCGTCGTAGTTACCGGGTGCGAGTTGATGGGCCTGCGCCCCAGGTCGTGTTTGAGATTGCCTCTGATGAGACGTGGGAACGGGACCTGGAGGAGAAACCGGGCAAGTATGCCATAATGGGTGTGCAGGAGTACTACGCCTATGATCCTTCTCAGCCCATGTTGTCTCCCAGTCGGAAGAGAGGGCGGCGCTTGTTTGGCTGGCAGCGCGATGCGGAGACTGGCTTCCTGCGCGAGGGAGCTCTAGGGCCGCTGGGGATGTGGAGTCCGCAGTTGGAGAGCTACCTAGTGCCCGATGGCAGCTTGCTGCGCCTCTATGATCGCTTTGGCCGCCCTCGCCGTACCGAAGCCGAGGAAGTGGCTCGCATAGCTGAGGAAGCGACCCAACGTGCGAAAATACTGGAAGAAAAACTCCGCTCACTGGGTATAGACCCCGACCAGCCCCTATAAAAAGAGAATCAGCATGGTTGTTGGAGACGTTACTACCGCCGTCGATGTGCTGGTGCTGGGCGCCGGACCCGGCGGCTATGTCGCAGCCATTCGCGCTGCTCAACAAGGGCGGCATGTCACGCTTGTTGACCTCGGCCCTCCCGGCGGCACCTGCTTGAAGCGCGGCTGCATCCCGCTCAAAGCGCTGCTTTCTGCCACTGAGCGCTACCAGCAAGCGCAGCCAGCAGAGCTAGCCTCGATGGGCATTGCCGCCGAAACCGTTACGTTCGATTGGCCACATATGCAGGCCTGGAAGCAGGGAATCGTCGATCGCCTGATTCAAGGAGTGCAGCGGCTCCTTTCTGGTAATCACATCGAATACGTACAGGGAACAGGCTGGTTCATCAATGCCCAGGAAGTGCGCGTCGAAGGTGAATATGGCTCGCACCGTTTCAAGTTTGAGCACTGTGTGCTCGCCGTTGGCGCCGATCCCGCTCCTCTGCCCAATCTCTCCTATGACGGCAAAGAAGTATTGACACCCGAACAGGCGCTAGCGCTATCTGACCTACCACCAAACCTCAGTTTATTTGGCTCTGACTATATCGCGCTGGAACTGGCAACCATCTTCGCCAGGCTAGGCGTCAAAGTCAAACTCTTTTCTCCTGCTGAGCAGATACTTCCCGGCATCGATCCTGCGGCACTGCGGCTGGTACAGGCTGGTCTACGCAAGCTGGGCATCCAGGTAACAACAAAAGCTTCCGCAAAACACATTGATGATCGCCCGCTGGTCGTTTCCAACGGTGTGCGCCCGCATACAAGCGAGCTGCACCTGGACAATGTTGGCATCCAGATCACCGAACACGGCAGCATCCTCGTCAATGCCATGCAACAAAGCAGCATCCCCCACATCTATGCTGTCGGCGATTGTACGATAGGCAGCACAAATGAACCTGCTTTAGCCAGCGCCGCTATCAAGCAGGGCAAGGTAGCGGCTGAAGCGCTGTGCGGCCAGCGTGTCCAGTTTGCTCCGCTCGTCACGCCAATGGTTGTACATACCACACCCGAACTGGCAACTGCTGGCTACTCGGCAGAGGAAGCGACGAAAGTAGGCTATAGCGTCGTCACCGGGCGATTCCCGCTAGCAGCTAACGGGCGTGCATTGACGCTGGGAAGCGATAATGGCCTGGCTCTGGTAATTGCCAATGCCGAGGATGGCATCGTGCTGGGCGCTACACTGGTAGGGCCACGCGCCGGTGATCTTATTGGCCAGATTGCTCTCGCCATCGAAATGGGTGCCACGCTCACCGATCTCTCCGAAATTCTCTATGCCCACCCCGGCCTCAGCGAGATGATCCTGGAAAGCGCCGAAAGCGCGCTAGGCAAAGTGATCCATATTATGGGAAAGAGCTAACTGACCTGGACCTGTGCCAAATACTCTCAACACGCTATCAATGTACCTGGCCCAAGCGTGCTGCAGAGGAAATCATCAGGGTTCTCTCAATGAGGTAACCCTTGGAGTTACCGCAGATTGTGGGGGTCAGGAATATGAACAGGAGCATGAATAAGAAACAGGTAATCATATAATGTCGAATCTATTAGCCCTCTATGCCGCCAGTCGCGATGCCCTCTTAGCACAGATCACTTCAACTCTCAAAAACGATGAGCGCTCCGTGGCAGCCTGGCTCACGGGCAGCTTCGGGCGCGGTGAGCAGGACAATTATAGTGACCTTGACCTCAGGGTGGTCGTGGCAGATCAGTACAGTGAGACACTGTGTACTCGTCCCTGGCCGTATGGCGCTCGTACAACCACTGAGCGGCTAGCTTTCTTCAGCCAGTTTGGCAAGCCATCTGTGATTTACGATGCTCATGGCAACGCTCCCGAAGGTGGTAGCTTCACGTATGTTCTCTACCTGGATACCGCGCTCAACGTTGACTGGATTCTGGTTCCAAAGGCATTAGCTCGGCGCGGGGAGAAGACCTTCCTGCTTTTTGATAAAGCCGGCATCCCAATGGAAGAGCCATCAGCGCCAGCAAGTAGAGAGCAGCGCGCCCAGGAAGCATCGGTTCAGATCGGCTTCTTCTGGCTGATGACGCCTGTCGCTATCAAATATATGCTTCGTAACGAGCCGGTCGCCTTTCAGGATTTTCTTGAAACGCTGCATGAAGCAGTGGAAACCATCAAAGGGCTGATCGCCGGTGAGCCTGTAGCATATCGTGGCAGCTCGTATGCCCCGCTATGCGTGACCCAGGGCGAGCGCATTGCCGCCGTCCGTAGCCTTTGCGAGACCGTGCAGCAACTCATGCCAGAGGTTGTACAGATGGGCGGCTATATTCCTCCATCACCTATGCCCGTTGTGAATACCTGGCTGGCGATGGCCGGGCATCCTGAGCTACGAAAAGCATATGCCGCAAACCGCGAGGCCATGCTGGGGCGAATCGTGGAAACGCTGCAACAGGATGAACGTTTCACTGCTGCCTGGCTGGCCGGTAGTTATGCACGTGGTGAGCAAGATGACCTCAGCGATCTCGATCTGAGAATCGTCGTAGCAGAGCCCTATATTGAGCAGTTCTGTGCCGTACCCTGGGAATCAGCCGTAGCAAAGACAACACCGGAGCGCCTGGCCTTTGTAAGCCAGTTCGGCAATCCTGGCATCGTCTGGGAATCGAAAAGCTGGGTAGCAGAGAACAGTTGCTTCATTCTCACACTCGACGAACATACCGGCCTGCATATCGATTGGGTATTTGTGCCGCAGGCGAATGCGCGGCAAGAGCGGGAATCTGTTGTACTGTTTGATAAGGCTGGCATTCCGGTAGAGCCTGCACCTGAGCCGGAGAGCCAGGAACAACGAGCGATTGCAGCCTCGGATAAAGTTGGCTTCTTCTGGATGATTGCCGCGAGCTGCATCAAATACTTGATACGAAGTGACCTCAGCAGGTTCCACATCCTGCTCGACTGGCTGCACAATAGCCTGTATGAAGTGAAGAGCATCCTGGACGGCATACCGGAAGCATCTCTCCAGTACCATCGAGGAGCAAAGCTTGTATTAACACGCGAGGAGCAAATTGCCGCACTTCGCGATCTCTGCCACCGCATGCTAGCACTGATGCCCGAAGTGGTGCAACTCGGCGGCTATATCCCCGAATCGCCCATGATCGTTGTCGAAAAGAGACTGGCAATAGCCCGTGATTAAAGCTACTCCATCTCGTTTTCTAGTGAAATGATGTAGGCATCATCGCCCTCAATACCGGCAAAACATGGTGGGGCTTCCTCTGCAAGAAAACCTGCTGTGCCGCCGAAGGCTTTCAATTGGGGCGTAACCTCATCGAGCCATTGCTGCATCGCTGGCCTTCTCTTCATACCTGGAAAGACCACAGTTCTACCTTGATCGATCACGAAAGGATCGATACCGCTGAGCGCCCTAAAATGATATCCCATCAAAGCCCAGTCTTCCTCAGCTTGACCGGACTGCCATCGAACAAGGGTTTTCGTGTGATGGTTGTTGCCACACCAGACAAGGAGCTTTGCATCGCCTGACAGCTCATTAAGAGCACTTATCAGGTTGCGGGCCTGCATCTCTTCGCGCCAGTTGTTTTTCCCGCGCTCGGAAAGATTTGGAGGCTCTTGGCTAAAGTCAGCTTCATATGGAACGAGCGTCCATCCAAGATCAAGAGCTTCTTGCACGAACGCCCTCATCTCTGGTTGCGCCAGATGGCCCAACTCTTGCTCTGGATGTTCTGTCTCCGGCTCTGGAAGCTGCCGGGTGCGATTTGCCTCTTCAGCGAACTCAGGATAGAGTGCTTCCATCGCAAGATGGCGCACTCCTAGCCGGTGTGCCGTAGGAAGTATACTCCGCCCTATTATGCGCGTTCGAACGCAGCGCAGCAAGCCCCTATGCACCTCGTTCATCATCATCACTCGCGAGCGACTAAAACCAATCTCGACGAGTTCTTCAACCGGGCGCCAGGGGCGCGCTTCCGACCTGTCCTGCATATCTACCCTCCTGCATATTTGGTGTAAATGATGGGCCGTCTCCCAGGTTGCTACAACTTGGAAGAGGAAACATGCTCATATTCAAGGACCACGTTCATCTTGAAGAAGTTCCTGAGCCGCTCCACTTCGGCTTCAATCCCTTTATGGATCAGGGTAGTGGGTGAGCAGAAGAGGCGAACATTGACGACCGTTTGGGAGCGCCGCTTTGTATACTGCCAGATGCCTTGAATGGAGCCGTTGACCAGAATGACCGCAAAGGTCCACCCCTGCAGGTTGAAGACCTGGCGCTTGTAGGCTGGCGCGAGCAGGGGTTCGCGACCGCGCGGCGGTGCCCCGATCGTATAGGCATCGAATAATGGGAGCAGGTGAACCGCCTCTACTGGTTCAACGCTTTGCATGAGCGGAAGGGTTGTACGCAGGGCGAAGGCTCGCCACCCTTCTACCTCGACTTCTTCCAACTCCTCCGCTATCGATTGGAAGAGTTTTTTGGCGATGGTTTTCCCACATCCCCACCAGAAAGCAAAATCGTCTGGGGTCGCCGGGCCATAAGCCCACAGATACCGGCGGGCTATTTCCTGAAGCGCCAGCTTTGGCTCGATTGGCTGCCATGTCTCAATCCATCCTCTGGGGTTCATGAAGGTCACATTCTGACCCTGGCCTGGCCCGAAACAGAGCTCCCCGCGATAGGCCGATGGCTTCAAGGGAGACCCCCAGCTCTCCGAGAGGATCAAATCGCGCACGCGAGCAGCACCTGTGTGCTTTGCAACAGCGTCTGCAAGTTGCACACGAGTCAGTGGCCCCTGCTCCAATACATGGGGAATAGCCAGGAGTAAGGCCTCCTGTTGCGCTCTTGAGAGGCCGAACTCAGCGAAATAATTCGACCAGCGCGCCGTAAGCTGCCAGTCACACGCCGATACATACAGAGGGAGATCTCTTGTAGCGAGGAAGTGTAGGGTACCGCGCATGGCCCAGGTTCTCACCAGACTGTGCTCGTGCCACAGAGCGGATCTGACATCTTGCGCCGAGATTCCTTCCACACGGGTACACAGCGCCAGTTCGGAAGCAGACATCACCTGTGCCTGAATCCCAGCGGTGCGCATCACCGCCCCAACGACATCCCCAGAGGAGAGACGCGGGGAGAGGCCATGTTGCGACAAACGCCAGGCATGCACCTGGTGCCATTGCAATGTTGTCAACTTCGTTCCTTTCAATCCACTCAACGTCTGGATGAGCAGCATACTCGTGTTCAGCGCTTACCGCTTACTCACCGCCCGCACCGGCTTTCGCCCACGGGACCCAATCGAGCGCCTCATCCGGGATGCCGTGCTGTCCGAGAAAGAGGCTCAGTTGGGCCGCATGTTCCTGCACGTGGCGCATGTTGTACAACTGGAGCTCGAAAAAGCTTATGGACGTTCCTCCGGGCCAGGGGAAAGTGAACTGTTGATGCGCTTTCTCGTCTGACAACTCAGTAATCGTTGCCTGGCACTTCTTGCGCAGGTGCAGCAGATAAGCATGCAGCTCTTCCCTGGTATAGGGCCGTTCGAGAAGGGCACCTGCCGGGTCAAGCTCAGCCCGGGTGAAGGGCGGAGGGGGAACGAATTCTTCTTCACGTGAGCCTGTAAGATACAAGTCGAGCCAGAAGAGGCAGTGATAGGTGATATACCAGAATGCTGCGAATTCTGGTGGCAGAGAGGGGTCTGAGCGATTGCCCCAGAGGCGCTCTCTCCACAGCGAGGCGGGGCAGGCCAGCAGAGCGTTTTCAAGCATATCGATGGCCGCGCCGAACTGCTGCCAGAGGGCAGTTTTCCATAAGGAATCCATGTGTATACCTCCAAGTGTAATAATGATTGACCGGTTTGTTCGAGCAGATCTCGCAGCGACACATTCTCTAGCGAGAGCGCTTAATCAAGCCGCTCGTGCAAAAACTGGATGGTGCGCTGCCAGGCCAGGCGAGCAGCCTGGGCATCATACTCCGGGCGATTCTCCTCGAAAAACCAGTGGTGCGTTCCTGGATACAGAAAGAATGTGATTTGCCTGCCAGGGGAGCTGATAGCTTCCTCGAATTGACGAACCTGCTCGACCGGTTCAAAATCGTCATGCTCGGCAAAATGACCTAGAATATCGGCCTGCGCCTGGACCCTTTCGGGTGCCGTGGTTCCATAGAAGGTAACAATAGCAGCCATGTGGTCCTTCAATCCCAGCGCCCAGAAGCCCCCTAACGAGAACCCGACTACACCAAGAGCCTTTCCACGCCTGCCCGGCTGGTTAAACAAGTAGTCAATGGACGCGGCAATATCCTGGGAAGTTTGCTCACTCTGTATCAGTTCTGAGGCAAACTGGTCGGCCTCATCGATTGAGGTGGTGGTCTTTCCGTGATAGAGGTCGGGAGCAAGAGCGATGAAGCCCTCTTGCGCGAGACGGTCGCAGACCTGTTTGAAGAAATCGTTGAGACCCCACCATGCGTGCAGGACCAGCACACCTGGTCCACTACCAGTCTCGGGAACGGCCAGATAGCTGCTAACCGTTCTCTCATCAACTTGAAATTCTATCATATTGCTCTCCTTAACAACTCAAGAAACGCTGTGCTTCAAGCAGTATAGCGCAGATGTTCTGTTCTGTATACCCTAACTTTCTTCCTGTTGCCTGGATATTCGGAAATAAGGCTTGCCCTGTGAGTGCCATCTTGGATTGTCATGCTGAGCGAGTGAGCCGTAGCCCTGAACGCGCGTGAAGGGGAAGCATCCGCTGCCTCAAGACAGAGATCCTTCGCGGAGTTTCCCCTGAGCGAAGCGAATGGGCTCAGGATGCCATGCTTGGCACCCTTTGCTAAAGCGTAGCAGCACCTCTCGCGGTTGTCTTGATCTCTTGACAAATTTAGTCTTCTTCGATATGTTTCTAATTAGGTAGAAATCTACGTAGATCTTGGTCTCGGTATGAGGGGGGGTGAAAGAATCATGCCTGAGGAAGACTTTCAAACATTGCTACAATTCTTTAAAGCCCTGGCCGATGAGAACCGGCTCAAATTGCTCGGTATCCTGGCCAATGGAGAAAAGAGCGTCGAGGAGCTAGCAGCGCTGCTAGAGTTGAGGGCGCCGACGGTGTCGCATCACCTGGCAAAGTTGCGAGAGCTTGACCTTGTGGGTATGCGTCCGGAGGGAAATACACACATCTACTGGCTCAATGCCGAGGCTCTGCGGAACACCAGCAAAGGTCTGCTCTCTTCTGAGAAAATGGCCTCGCTGGTCGATGGCGTGGAGGGTGATGCCTGGGAACGCAAAGTGCTGAAAGATTTCTTTGAAGGTACGCGCCTGAAGGAGATTCCGGCCAGCCGCAAGAAGCGCTCGGTTATTATCAAGTGGCTGGCGAACCAGTTCGAGCCGGGTGTTCTTTACAAAGAATCCCAGGTGAACGAGATTCTCGAGCGCTACCATCCCGATACGGCCTTCCTGCGTCGCGAGTTGATCGCCGAGAAACTCATGCAGCGCGAGAACGGCATGTACTGGCGAGCCTCGATACCATTGCTCAGGTGACAGGCGAATATGGCTACCTGGAAGCGATCGGTGAGACAGCCCATACTATGGCGGCAAAGCTGCGTGCGCTCTGGCCTCTAGAAGCAGGCGAGATGCAGTATTACCCGGCGTTTCAAGGAAATACAGAGGCTTGATCGGCTTATTCCTTCCCGATCATCACCTCGGTGGACTTAATGATCGCAATCACATCGTCCCCGGTCTTCAGGTTCAGAGCCTCGGCTGAACTCAGCGTGATGGCTGAAACGATCTCCTGCCCGTCCGGCAGTTCGACCACCACTTCGGCCATTACGCTGCCCTGCTTGACCGATTTGACTTTGCCCCTCAACTGGTTGCGTGCGCTCATCTTCATAGGAGTTCACGTCCTTTCGTCACATTTGCTTGTAAATCTGATTCCAGATCCTTGAACTGTCCCACATATTGTACCACCACCTCTGCCACCTTTCTCCTTTTCTCATCCCCCAGCCACGCTTCCAGCACCGGTCTGACTTGCTCCGGCTTGCGGCGTGCCAGGTTGCGCATGGCAGAGGCGGCGGCCCGCCAGACAAAGCGCCGATCATCGGCAGCCAGCTTCCCCAGGATGGGCAGTGCAGCCTCGATATATGTTGCGCCGCTAGCAGCAGAGAAGACCATGGCCACATTCCAGCGCACCTGCTCATCCTCTTGATCCGCCCATTGCTCCAATCGCCTCAACGTCAAATCTGGATAATAGCGCAGTAGTCCATCGCCAATCGCAAAAGGGCCAAGATTTTTACGCACGTATACGCTGCGATCGCTCATCAGCGGCTCTATGAGATCAAGAAACTTCTCGCCCCAGCCAGGTTTGCGCGCTTTGGCCGCCACCTTCATGCCTACCACTACGGCCCGGCGCACATTCTCTGAAGGATGATGTACCCATTCCAGGCACCTGGCATATATTTCATCGAAGTCTGTCACAAGCAGTTCACTAAGCAAGACTGCCGCACGCTCGCGCACTTCCCAATCAGCATCATCGGCCATTTTTAGAAAAACGGTGATGACATCTTCTCTCTCATCCATAATGTCATATGCTCAGAGCACATTCACCTGGTTGAATTAGCTGGCAGGTTGGTAATCACCCAAGTTGCGCACCCAGGGAAGCCTCCCTTGTAATGTATTTAAGAGGCGCGCATCCGCTGTCCAATACTCGCAGTTTTTGCGCTCCGCAAAAGCAAGGTAATGGGCATCATAGGCAGCAGGCAATGAAAACTGCTGGGCGAATCTTACTGCTCTTATACTGTGAGCATACTCATATGAAGCATCTAGCCTGACAGCATTTAGAAGCACATAGGTAAAAAGCTGCTCTGCTTCATCAGCATAAATGTTACCGCGACGAAGGCGCTGGTAGAGTGCATTTGCCAACTCATAAGCGAGCAGGATGGGAGCAAGTATAACCACATCATCAAAGACCCACTGGGTCAATAGTGCGATCGCTTTTTCAGAATCTACCTCTTCAATAATCCACTTGATAACAATGCTTGCATCTACAACTACAGTCTTGTTCATATGCAGTCCTGTTCATAAATCTGCCAGATATTGAGAACGCTCTTCGCGCATCTGCCTGATAATTTCGGTAGAATCATCAAGGACTTGACCAGGATGATTTTTCTTAAACTGCTCCCGTAACTCAAGGAGTTTTTCTAATGCCTCGCGAGTCATAGGAGTGCGTTCCTGTTGAAGTGCGCTGGTACCAGCAGATATAGTTTGTTCTAATTCCTTATCGCGTTCTTCACGGACCTGATGCAGCGTTTCGACAGAATCATACGTTTCATTGGGATGCCTGCGCATAATCTCATCCCTTGTCCGCAGCAAATCTTCTACCGCCTCTGGATTAAGTCCATGTCGTCGCTCTACCAGACTTGCCTCCGAGGGAACGGCTTTTTCAAGAATTTCTCCGACATACTCATAGACTGAGAGATCTTTTTGTGCAGCAGCCATCTTGATACGCCGGCGAAGCTCAGGACTTATATCGATCATGAGCCGCGAGCGCTTTCTAGAAGTCCGGGAATTATCATCTTCATAAGGTTGCCGTACTGCCATCGTTTCACCTCTTTTTCATCATTTCACTTCGTTCTTCTTTAGAAAGAAACGCCGAACGGACTACGCAACCAATTATATGCTAATGGCGACAAGGATACAAGCTCAGTCCACCCTGGGCACGCGAGCCAGAATAGCTGAGACCACCTCGTAGTTGCTGGTGCCCAGGCGGCGGGCCACCTCTTCGGCGCTCAGCACCGCGTTCCCTTGCCGTCCAATCAACACCACTTCATCACCTACCCGCGTTTGAGGGATGTGCGTGACATCGATCATGCACTGATCCATGCAGACGCGACCCAGAATTGGCGCTTCCTGCCCATGGATCAAGACCGTTCCCCAGTTGTATGGCCCTCGCCTGAATCCATCGGCGTAGCCCACCGGCAACGTCGCCACCAGCGTTGGCCGCTCCGTCACGTACTGGCAGCCATAACTGATACACTCTCCGGCCGGCACCAGCTTCACCTGCGCCACCTGCGTCTTGAAGGAGAGGGCAGGCCGGAATCCTTCCGGCAAAGGCAACTCCGGTGATGGATCGAGTCCATAGAGCGCAATGCCTGGCCGCACCATGTCAAAATGCGCTTCTGGGAGCGTGAGCAGCGCCGCGCTGTTGGCCGCGTGCACCAGAGGAGGGCGCAGACCCTGCTGGTCAAGCGCATGCAACACCCACTGGAAGCGCTCAAGCTGCAGCCGCACATGTGTTTGATCTACAGTATCGGCCATCGCAAAATGGGTAAAGATGCCCTCGAATTGCAGCCCTGGCAGCGCTACAATCTCGCGCGCCAGCGCAATCACTTCCTCAACCTGCTCTGCCCGTATGCCGAGTCGCCCCATACCTGTATCGACCTTGACATGGACATTGACAGCTTGCCCGAGGGCCTGCGCCGCTCGCGAAAGCGCCTGCGCTGCCTCGATAGAATAGAGCGTCACAGTCAGGCCCAGCCGCACAGCTTCACGCATCTGCCATGCCGGAACATAGCCAAAAACAAGGATAGGAGCGCTTACACCTGCTTCGCGTAACGGCGTCGCCTCGCTCACAGTTGCCACACCCAGCATACTCGCTCCGTTGTGCAAGACGGTTCGCGCTACCTTCACAGCGCCATGCCCGTAAGCATCGGCCTTCAGACTGGCCAGTACGCGCACCTCCGGCCCCACAATACCTTTGATCAGCCGTGTATTGTTGGCTATTGCGCTCAGGTCGATTTCGACCCATGTTGGTCGTTCGGGCCGCATGACAACGATCTGCTTCCAGCCCGGTGTCTGCCTCACCAGTTGCTCCGGCGCCTGTGCGGGCTGCGCCATGAGCATCTCTGTCACCCGCTCCATGCGCATCTCCTCAGAGCCTTTGATGAGTATTGTGGCAGCCGGTACTCCCTCTGGCGATTTCACAGCCAGCGCTAGCGTCTCAACCAGTTGGCGGGCTACCTGAGCTGCATCTTCATGCGTTGCAGTGGTAATAATCCGTTCTGACGCAAGTCCGGCCCTGCGAGCCGATTCCGCAATCAAATCGGCTCGCTCTCCTCGCGTGATCAGGTAATCGACGCACGAAGCTACTTCCAGCCCAACCAGGCGATGAGCTTCCTCCTCGTAATCGCCCAGGCGCAGCATATCGCCCAGGACCGCTATGCGACCGCCTGTGGGAAGGGCTTTCAGTGTCTCCAATCCCGCGATCATCGAAGCCGGCGTCGCATTATGGGTATCGTCAAGCAGCATCGTACCACCTATACCTGGAAGCGGGTTGAGCCTGCCCGGCAGGGGTTTCACGTTCTCCAGAGCGCGCTGTATCTCTCCTGTATGCAAGCCACAATATCTACCTACTATGTACGCAGCCAGCATCGTCGAAACATGATGCGCCCCCAACAAATGAGAGAAGAGATATGTAGGAGCCTGATTTATCACGCCCTCGCTCACGCCCTCAACCAGTGAATCGACCTGAGATGATGTGATGTCAATGGTCGAGGATGAGGGCGCATTAAATTGCGCTCCTACGCCATCCCATGTGACCTGCACGTCCTTTGCCCTCGAAGGGAAAAACGGGGTGATGGGGGCGCTAATGGACTCAATAAATTGCGGCCCTATATCATCGCCATTGGCAATGGCCATGCCATCTTCGGGAAGGCTCACCAGCAGCATAAGCAGTTCTTCCGCCAATCGCTCGAGGCTGCCGAAATATTGCAATTGGGCCGGGCTGATGTTGGTAAGGACGCCAATGCGCGGGCGCGTGATTTGACAAAGATCGCGAATTTCACCCGGGTGATCGCAACTCAGCTCCAGCACAGCATATTCATGGCGTTCTTCCAGGCGACCGAGTGAAAGTGGTATACCAAGCAGGTCGTTGTAGTTCTGCCAGCTACGAAAGGTAGCGAAAGTGCCGGAAAGCACCGAGGCAATGCCCTCTTTTGTGCTGGTCTTGCCCGTGCTGCCGGTAACGGCAATTACCGTGGGATGCCAGCGCCCCAGGATGTAGCGGGCATAGTGCTGTAAAGCGATGCGGGTATCGGGTACAATAATCGTAGCGACGCCCGATCGCGCCAAAATTGCCCTCGTCTCTTCAGCCAGCGCGTTCATTACTCGCGCCTCGACCAGCAAACCCGTTGCTCCACGACCGGCTGCATCCAGCAGGTAATCATGTCCATCACCATGCTCACCGCGCACCGCGACAAACAGTTCTCCTGGGATCAACTGGCGCGTATCCTGGTTAAACGTATCAAAATGGGTCTGTTTGCCTGGAAATGTAAGAACGCCTTGCGTGGCCTCAAGCAAGTGATCGAGATATATCATAAAAACCTGTCTAGTGAGCATGAGAGGGGCAAGCCCTCTCACTACTATATATGTGCAGAACCGAATTGCATTTGTATATACTAGTGATGACCCTTGCGGTCATCATGTTTGCACTCATTATGCCCTACAAACCTCTCGCACCCTCTCTTGCAGGCAGTATAGCATACCGGTGAAACCCATACAGCTATGCAATCGTGTAACCCTCAGTTGTGTGTCTGAACGCCGCTCTCTTCCTGTCTGGAAGTGGAGCAGGCGCAATACAGGTACTGAGAAAGAGGTGATAATATGCCTATACTGCAATTGATTATACTCATCATTGTGGTAATTTTATTGCTGAGTGTGCTTTTTGCTCCATATGGAGGAACGTATGCCACATACCGCTATCCAGGTTCGATTATTCTCTTCATTATTGCAGTCATTGTATTACTCTGGCTGCTTGGAGTGATATAACAGGGCCGGTATCAATCGAAGACAACCTCAATAAAAACCTGGTAACGCTTCTTCAACTTCCGGCAGCACCCTTTGCATCGTAATCTGTTCCGGTATCAATAACCACAGGTTGAGATGCAGGGGTGCTGCCGGAAAATTTTTTTGCTTTCCACTTTTCCTACCAGCTTTTGTGAACTTTTTCACAATCAGCATTTTTTAATTTTTTTGCCCTCAAAACGTCTAGATTTGTAGAGGTTTTTGTTTTAAACTCTAGTTGAGAGGGATTTAAAAAGCTGTAGACCAATTTGAGTAGTTGTTCCACATTCTGGTAGTCAGGCTCTTCTTAAGATCGTCCTTCAACAAGAGATTGTCCTTCAACAAGGAGGAAACATCATGCGGCGAATCCGGCTACTTCTTGTCTCAGTTGCCCTGCTCACCATCCTGGTTGGCATAACAGTCCTTAGCGGGTGGAAGATAGCCTCTGCGCAGGCAACGCATACCCAGGCGGCTGCACACCCAGCGAAGCAGCATGTCAGTTGCTCAGGGGAGGGATGCGACGGCCTCAATCCTGAAACGGCAGGTTGCGCAGCGGATGCCTACACCGTGCAAACAGCGGTCTTCGCCAACTCTTTTGTCCAGTTGCGCTACTCTCCCACCTGCGGAGCCAACTGGGGACGAGTGATAAGCAGGGTTGGCCTTGCCTATCTCGTCATCAGAAGCCAGCGCATTGATGGACTTACGTATACGTTTGGCGGCGGCAACTATTACTATGCATGGTCTGCAATGGTCTATGCACCAACAGTGCAAGCGCGAGCATGCGGAGGTGTCAATGCTATCAGTGGCTGCACCGCTTATGTCTAGTTTTGCTATCTTGCCAGCACATACTGCATATTGCCGACCTGCCGGATCATGCCCTTGATCTCCATCATCATGAGGGTCGATGTGACGATCATGGTGGGCAACTCCGAGTCCCTGATAATCTCATCGACCTGGCGTGGCTCGTGACTGATCAGCCCGAGCAGCAGGCGCTCTTCTTCATTCTCAGGAAGCACAGCCTGCATCTCAATCTGCTGTGGAACCATGAACAGGTTGAGCGCCATCAGGATATCGTTGATATTCGTCACCAGGTGAGCGCCATCCTGGATAAGTTTGTTCACGCCTACGCTTCCTGGCGAGTAGATGCTGTTTGGTACGGCAAAGACTTCGCGTCCCTGTTCGAGCGCGAAGTTAGCTGTGATGAGCGCCCCGCTTTGTTGTGGGGCCTCAGTAACGAGCACGCCCAGCGAGAGACCAGATATAATACGGTTGCGGGCCGGGAAATTCCTGGCATCAGGCTTCACGCCCAGCGGGAACTCGGTGATCAGCGCTCCCTGCTCCGATTCGACAATGCGCCGCGCCAGGCCGAGATTGGCCGCCGGGTAGATGGCATCCAGCCCGTTCGCCAGTACGGCTATTGTGCGCCCACCGGCATCCAGGGCCGCCGTATGGGCAATCGTATCGATGCCTTGAGCCAGCCCGCTCACCACAGTCACTTTTCCCTCCGCCAGCTCCTTCACGAATTGTTCGGTGACCTGCCGGCCATAGGTAGAGACCTTGCGCGTGCCAACCACGCCGAGCGCGAAGCGGTCTTCGTCATACTTCAGCGTACCGGCCACGTAGAGCACCGGCGGGGCATTGATCAGCTCCTTGAGCAGGGGTGGATAATCCCTATCCTTGATGGTAATCACGCGCACCCGCAGTCGTTGCAGTCGCTCCAGCTCTCGCTGTGGGTCGATCCCGGCGCGCTGCTTAAGAAAGCCATCTATCGTCTTTTGATCCAGGCCGGCCTGCGCCAGTTCTTTGCTATCTGCCCTCCAGGCTGCCGCGATATCATCGTGAAAGTAGCCACGCAGGGTATTGAAACGCATTGGCCCGATGCCCAGGACACGACTGAACGCAACCCAGTACGATAGTTCTTCCAGCGAAAGGGCATCGGACTGGTAATAGTGGGCGGGCCAATCAAATACTTTCATCATCTATGATCCTTTACCTATTTCATTATTCTTGCGGGGCTTGCTTTTGTGGCAGGTTCACATCTTCCCGGAATCCTTGAAATGGTTCCTGCGCGGGCACTTGCCCTGCGGGTTTGTGCGCATTTTGTGTGCCATTACCATCAACTTTCCTATCTAGCGTGGCATAATCTTGCAGCCATAGTTCTCCTGTGCCCTGCTTGCGCCTCTGGTACACAATAATTGCTACAATGCCCATCAAGGGAAACACGATCAGCAAAACCCCAATCGTGGTCAGGATAGGGATGGTACCATCGCTGGCCGCTGGCCGCTGCCCCCCATTCACCGGCGACGATGAGCGGGGGGTCGGAGTTATCTGGTCCGGGCTGAGCACTCCCGGCTGGCCGAGAGAAAGACGCCATTGATTCTCGAGGTAAAGTGTGTTTTCTCCCAGCACCCGTTGCAAATCGCTATCAAAATCGATAGCCGGATCGTTCATGTTCCCGATAAGTCGCACCATTTTCGCCAGCCCAAAAGTCTTGTACATATAGGTAATGAGCTGCCAACTCTCAGCATATGCCAGGTAGGCCTGGCCGGCATCGGCGGGAAAATTGAGCGTGATATCGGCGAGCCGGAGCAGCGAGTGCGTCATGAGCGCCTCCTGAAAACGCGCTTCCATTTCTGGCTCATGGTAGAACTGGTTATAGACCGCCAATCCCTCATCAAACCATGTAGGAACTGCCTGCCCTTGAGCTATCAATTGATGGAAAACCAGGTGCGCCAGCTCATGCGGCATATCACGAACAAGTGTGGGGTCCTGGCTATCAAGGGCGCTGATGAACGCCTCGTTAAGGGGAGGAACTGCTTCGCCGCCTACCCATTCGTAGGAGCCAGGCGGGAGAGCGCCATGGAAATCGCCTTCGCTGGCATAAACCCATAAATTGATCGGGTGGAGCAGCCCGCCGCCCAGGTTACTACTGATATGGTTCAAGCTATTGACGGCATCCTGGAGCAACAATTGGCCAAAGGCCTGCGAGCGAGTATACCAGTACACATGTAACATTCCTTGTGACAGGTTCTGCCAGGAAAAACGAGTGTCTATAATCGTGAAATACTGCGTGGCCTGCGTATGCTGGTACCCACTGCTATCCTGGATGACCCAATAGTACTGTACAGGGGTTCCCGGCATCAGGAAATTATTCCCACTGGTATTTTCCTGCCAGCTCACCGTGATACTTCTTGCAGGCTTACTGATAGATATAGGATGCAGGGTTGGATACGTGTCAGGCCCGGCGTCGTATGCTATGTAAATAATCGCCTCGGTAATAGGGCTGCTGGAGTCAACTGCGCTCATTTGAAAGTCGATAGAATCAGGAAAATGCATAGAATCGCTTTCTGAAGTCACAGTAATGGGGTCGCTACGAACATGAGCATAGGCCGCCGGAGAGAAGATCATCAATATGAGAAATATGCTGAAAACAGAAAGGAATAGAAGCCGGAACAGGTAGTTAAGCCGAGACATGAGCTAGATTCCTCCCCAATCATTCGAGGTATGTTGCCCCTATTGTACATGATTTTGCATGGCCTGAACAGGTAGTCCTGTTAATATACTATCCCTTATGCGTTCAGGTAAGTGAGTGAAGATGTTATGTGGATTTATGGCTGTTGGACGGTGTCTTTCCAATCCCTCTGAAAACGATGGTATATCTCGTTCTTTCTTATACCGGAAGAACTAATGTCAAAAAGGATGTACAGCGCTATATGAGCAATGATTTCTGGAGTCAGGAACAACAGCAACAAAATGGGCATAGACCCGGTTCATATCACGATAACCAGCGGGCAGGTAGCCTGCTGCGCGATTATCGCCAGCACATGCGGCAGCAGCAATCACCTGCAGAATTTCAGCAATATTCTCCTTCTCCACTCCCTGCGGTTGAAGAGGGCTGGCCTTCTCCACTGTCGCCAACGCAAGGCCCTCCTCCTTACTCGCCTATACCTGAGGAGGGCAGAGCATCTCCTGATTACCAGCAGGCCTGGCCTGCGGCACAAAGCTGGGTCTCACCGAAACCTTCCGTGCAGCATTGGGTCTCAAATACCATGCAAAAAGTTCGCCGCTGGTCCGGTCGCATGGCAGCCGTGCCTCGTGTGGAGCAGGAACCACTGGTGCTGTATCACCCTAGTACTCCAGCCACAGCAACTAAATATAAACCCTGGAAGCGCTCGCGCACTCTACGCATCGCTATGATGATGAAGCACCGCCGCCAGCGCTGGCAGCAAGTGCATCTCAATGGCGCAAAGATCTGGTCGCGTGTACTTATTGCCTGTTTACTCTTCCTGGTAGTCCTTTCCTCTGCCAGCACAGCCTATGCCTACAGCTACTACCAGAGCCAGTTGCCTCGCCTGCAAAGCCTGGCCAACCAGCAGGTCGAGCAGACGACCCGCATTTACGACCGGCATGGCCAGCTTCTTTATGAGGTGTATGATAATCAGAGCGGAGGCGGGCGCCGTACTCCCGTCTCTTACCAGTACATCCCACAGGTGATGCAAGACGCCATGATTGCCGCAGAAGATCATACCTTCTGGACAAACGCTGGCATAGACCCGCAAGGTATTGTGCGCGCTGCCATCGAATACTTACAACATCATGCTGTCCAGAGCGGTGGAAGTACCATCACGCAGCAGTTGATCAAGAATCTTACCGGTGATACGCAGATCTCGCTCACGCGCAAAATCCCGGAAGCCGCGCTGGCCATTGGCCTGACACAGGAGTATCCCAAGTGGAAAATCCTGGAGATGTATTTCAATATTTCTCCCTTTGGCGCCCAGGACCTCGGAATCGAGGCGGCCGTCGAAGATTATTTCCACCTATCCCAGCAGTGCGATAGCAATTTCAACTGTATCCCTGCTGTTTATTATCTCAACTGTGATTCTGCCCACCAGTCGCAATGCGATCCCGCTCATTGCGCTACCTCAAAATATTGCGATCCCCTGCTGGGCCTGGCCCGTGCCTCACTGCTGGCCGGTATACCGCAAAACCCTCCAACCTACGATCCCACCCTGGGCATTGTTGACCAGAGCACAGGACAGAAATACTACCTGGAACGCCAGCAATATGTCCTCCAGCAAATGCTAAGTCTGGGCATGCAGGTACAGGGAGTGGGACCTCTCACGCAGGACATGGTGAACCAGGTGGAGGCAATGACTGCCAGGATGGCCTTTACTCCCTACGGCCACCAGTATTATCACGGTGACCAGCATTTTGTGAACTGGGTTATCTCACAACTGGAGCAGCAGTTGGGCGTAGAGACGTTCCTCACCGGTGGCTTCAATATCTACACCACTATCGATACCAACCTCGAGCACTATGTCGAAGCAGCCGTCTATCGCCACCTTGATTTGCCAGAACAGCAGTACTTTGGAGGCGGTGATGGCCCGCTGAACACAGTGAATAATGTCAACGATGCGGCAGTGGTCGTAGAAGATGCCAAAACGGGTGAAATCCTGGCCATGGATGGCAGCGCGAACTGGAATGATAGCTCTCGTGCCGTGTCGGGGAATATCAATATGGCAATTCAGCCACGCCAGCCAGGCTCGACCATCAAGCCGATTGTGTATACAGCCGCATTTGAAGCCGGTTGGTATCCCGGCATGGTCATTCCTGACCAGAAAACCTACTTCCCTATGCAGGACAGCCCATTACCCGCAACCTGCAATACGAGTGCCTATTGCCCGGTCGATTACGGCGGTGGTTACACAAACACCACGATCCCTATTCGCAATGCCCTGGCAAACTCTCGCAATATCCCGGCGATACGGGCATCTCTCTATGCCGGACTGAATAACGTGATCGATACGGCCCAGCGCTTTGGTATCACAACACTCAGCCAGCAGCAGGATGCCAATGATTCGTTTGCCCTCGGTACATCCGCTATTCCTTTGACTCAACTGGTAGGCGCCTACCAGGTCTTCGCAGACAACGGCGTGCGCGTCCTGCCTCACTATGTGCTCGACATCTGGGATAATTACGGTCATCACCTCTACCACTTCGATCCCAACAATCCCGGTGGCACGCAGGTCATCAGTCCCCAGCTCGCCTTCCTGATGACCTCGATGCTATCCGACGAAAACGCTCGCAAAGCTGAGTTCTGGCCCGATCACGATCTCTCATTCTGGAGCCCTCCCGGTTGGGGTGCGCAGCCCGATCCAGGATATCCCGATGTTGCGGCTAAAACGGGAACAACCGATAATTTTAAGGACAACCTCACCATTGGTTATACGACCTCCGTTGTGGTCGGAGTATGGGCCGGCAATGCCGATGACACACCCATGCAAAACGTGATCGGTATCACGGGCGCCGCACCTATCTGGCATAGCGTCATGACCTATATTAGCGGCATGTGCAACGAGCAGTATGATCAGGTCCCCTGTGGGAACCCGGATATGACCTTCAAGCCACAGACCTTTACACCCCCACCCGGCGTGGTCCAGCAGTGTGTCTCCGCCACAAACGGTCTAGAGGGCAATGGGAGCTGCGACTGGATGCTCGACGGCGAGCAGCCCCAGCAAGCGGGCTTCTCTTCTACAAGCAGCAACCCGCCCCCGGACAAGTAGTGAAAGCCTGGCCCCCACAAGGGAGGCCACGACATGGTATCGGTCACATCAAGCTTGACGGAGTACTATTTACAAGGGCAGGCTTTTCCCACCTACTTGACAATCCTTCCTGCTGAGTGCTATGCTGTACTTGCACTCTTGTGACGAGAGTGCTAGCAATCACACGTGACAAATGATGTATCATAACCGGCAACTGCGGTGGTGTACCGGGAAGGGTGCGCAGGAAGCATGATATCACTGAGCGAACGCAAACAGCAGATTCTGCGGGCACTTGTTGAAGAGTATATTCACACAGCCATACCAGTTGCTTCTGAAACGCTGGTACGCAAGTATCGCTTCAGCTTTAGCTCTGCTACCGTTCGTCACGAACTGGCCGGATTGGAAGAGGCCGGGCTGATCTATCAACCACATACCTCAGCCGGGCGTGTTCCAACCGATCTCGGATATCGCTACTTCGTCGAGCATCTCATGCAGGAGTCCGCTCTTTCGCTCGATGAGCAGCGCCTTATCCGTCACCAGTTCTACCAGGTGCAGGATCAACTGGACCAGTGGGTTCGCCTCACTGCTTCGGTCATGGCCCGCTTACTGCATAGCGCCGCCATCATGACACCCCCGCGCGCCGCAGAAGGTCGCTTTAAACATTTTGAGGTGCTTTCGGTCACCGACTTCTCGGCTCACCTGGTGCTCGTCCTGGCAGACGGAACGGTGAGACAGCAGAGGCTGCTGCTGGAAGAGCCAATCCAGCAGGAAGCGTTAAGCGCTATGGCTTTTCACTTGAACGAACTCTTCCAGCATAAAAGTGCGGCAGAAGTCGAGGCTATCCTGCGGCAGCGCGACCTTTCGCCGGTTGAACACCTCATTGGCACGACGATCGCACGTATCCTGGAGCAACATGGTGACCCGCTGGGGGATGTCTTCTACCGCGAGGGCGTGATCAATATTCTGGAGCAGCCCGAATATAGCCGTATAGGCCCCGAAGAGGAGCGCAACGAGCGCGTGCGCAAGGTCATCGAGGTCCTCGAACAGAATCGCTTCTTGCCGGTGCTGGCTTCGCAACTTCGCCAATCCGACGGCGTACAAGTAATTATCGGGGGCGAAAATGAGTGGGACGAGATGAAGGATGTCAGCCTGGTGGTGGCTCGTTATGGCCACGAGGGCAAGGTTGGCGGGCTGCTTGGCGTTATCGGGCCAACCCGCATGCAATATGGGCGAGCGATCGCCGTGGTACGCTACATGTCACAGGTGATGAATGAATTGCTGGCAGAAGTCTATGGATTTGATGAATAATTTTGAGGGGTGACGATATGGCGGATCAGGAAGAGCAGCAAGCTGAACAGCCAGTTGAAACTGAACTAACTTCACGAGCTACCGAAGAATCGCAGGCCTCGGCTCAAAAAGGTGAAACAACGCAAGAACGCGAGACGCCTATTGAGCAGATCCGGCAGCTCAAGGTGCGTATTGAGGCGCTTGAGAAAGAACTGGCAGAAGAGCGCGAGAAAGCGACTGACTATATGAACCGGGCGATGCGAGCGCAGGCCGACCTCTCGAACATGCGCAAGCGCATGCAGCAGGAAATGACTGCGGCTCTCAAAGAGGCAATGAAGCCCCTTATCTATGAGGAACTGGCAGTCCTTGATAACTTTGATCGCGCATTTATGGCGCTGCCCAAAGAATTTGAGCATTTCACCTGGGTGGAGGGCATCGCCTTGATCCAGACCCAGTTATTTGGTATCTTGCACCGCGCTGGTATCACACCGATTGAGACGATAGGCAAGAGCTACAACCCTATTGAACACGAGCCTGTCGCCTACGATGAGACCAGCAACTATCCAGAAGATACTGTTACCGCTGAACTGCAGCGTGGTTATAAACTGTACGACCAGGTGCTGCGCCCTGCCCTTGTCAAACTTGCCCGCGCGCCTCAATCTGTGGCCTCGGGGGCGGGAGAAACAGCAGAAAGCGGCACGACAACTTCAGAATAAGAATTTGTTAGAGGAGGCAACAGTGCCAAAAGTTATCGGAATCGATTTAGGAACAACGAACTCGTGTGTTGCAGTGATGGAAGGCGGCGAACCCGTTGTTATTCCCAACGCGGAAGGTTCACGCACCACACCTTCGGTCGTTGCGATCAACAAGAATGGTGAGCGTCTTGTCGGTGAGGTTGCCAAGCGCCAGGCCATCACCAACCCTGAAAATACCATCTACTCCATCAAGCGCTTCATGGGCCGCAAATATGACGACCCCGAAGTAGACAGGGACAGGCGTATCGTGCCCTACAAAGTGGTGCGGGCCAGCAATGGCGACGCCTGGGTAGAGGTACAGGGCAAGCAGTACAGCCCACCTGAAATCTCCGCCATGATCTTGCAAAAGCTCAAGACCGATGCCGAAGCATACCTGGGCGAGCGCGTGATCCAGGCCGTGATCACCGTACCGGCTTACTTCAATGACGCCCAGCGCCAGGCCACCAGGGACGCCGGCAAAATTGCCGGGCTTGATGTGCTACGCATTATCAATGAGCCAACGGCAGCATCCCTCGCCTATGGCCTGGATAAGAAGCGAGATGAGCGTATTGCTGTCTATGATCTGGGTGGTGGCACCTTCGATATCTCCATCCTGGAACTGGGCGAAGGCGTCTTTGAGGTCAAGAGCACCAACGGGGACACCCACCTGGGTGGCGATGACTTCGACCAGCGCATTATCAACTGGCTGGCCGACGAATTCCGCAAAGAGCATGGCATCGACCTGCGGCAGGATCGCATGGCCCTGCAGCGCTTGAAAGAGGCAGCAGAGAAGGCCAAGAAAGAGCTGTCCAGCTCGATGCAGACGGAGATCAACCTGCCCTTCATTACAGCAGATGCCAGCGGGCCTAAACATCTCAATATGACTCTGACGCGCTCAAAACTTGAGCAACTGGTCGAGGATTTGATAGAGAAGACTCGTGGCCCTGTCATGAAGGCGCTAGCAGATGCCGGTGTGCGCCCGGGCGATGTCAACGAGGTTGTGCTCGTCGGCGGTCAAACGCGTATGCCTGCTGTGCAAACAATGGTGCGCCGCATCTTTGATCGTGACCCGCATCGCGGTGTGAACCCCGATGAAGTGGTTGCTGTGGGCGCGGCTATCCAGGCGGGCGTCTTAACGGGTGACGTAAAAGACGTGCTCTTGCTGGATGTCACCCCGCTCTCGCTTGGCATCGAGACGCTGGGCGGCGTCTTCACACGCCTGATCGATCGCAATACGACGATCCCAACCCAGAAGAGCCAGGTCTTCTCAACGGCCAGCGACAACCAGCCAAGCGTTGAGATCAACGTTCTGCAGGGCGAGCGCGAATTCGCGAAGGACAATCGCTCGCTGGGCAGCTTCATTCTCGATGGCATTCCACCCGCTCCACGCGGCGTGCCTCAAATTGAGGTCACCTTCGATATCGATGCCAATGGCATCGTCAATGTCTCAGCACGGGATAAAGGGACGGGACGCGAGCAAAAGATCACCGTCGTGCCATCGAGCGGCCTGTCAAAAGACCAGATCGATCGCATGGTGCGCGATGCCGAGGCTCACGCCGCCGAGGATAGGCGCCGCAAGGAAGAGGTCGAAGAGCGCAACCTGGCCGACAGCGCGGCCTATCGCGCCGAAAAGAGTATGGCCGATCTCGGCGATAAGCTCACTTCCGAGCAGAAGGGCGAGCTGGAGACCAAGATCGCTGATGTACGCGCCGCTCTTGCGACCGATGACGTCTCCCGCATCAAATCCGCTCGCGAGGCGCTCGAGCAGGCCTTCTACAGGGTCAGCGAGTCAATCTATCGCCAGGGCGCAGCTACCGGCGCATATACGAACCCGGAGTCGCAGCCTGGCTCTGAAGGCCCCGGCGACGAGACCATCGAGGGCGAATACAGGGAAACATGATGAGTGCCAACTTTGGCTATACCCTTGCGGAGAGCCTCTGGCACAACGTAACATAGATGAATACAGGGGAAGCAGTTTACTATTGAAAGCGGGAATGGGGGAGCTTATCGCATCCGTTCCCTTCCTGGAACAATAAAGGACCAGCCAATGGCTACTAGTAAACGAGATTATTACGAAGTACTGGGTGTATCGCGTAATGCAAGCGACGAAGAGTTGAAACGAGCTTTTCGTCGCCTTGCCAAGCAGTACCATCCAGATGCCAATAAAGAGCCGGGGGCGGAAGCCCGCTTCATTGAAATCAAAGAAGCATACGAGGTATTGAGCGATCCTCAAAAGCGTGAGGCCTATGATCGCTATGGTCATGCTGGTCTTGGAAACGGTCTGGGTGCGGGCGGTTTTAGCGATTTCGGTGGATTTGGGAGTTTCAGCAATCTCAACGATATCTTCGAATCCATCTTTGGTGGAGCGACCAGCGCGCAGCGACGTACCGGCACGCAGCGAGGGGCGGATATCCGTTATGAGCTGACCATCTCGTTTGAGGAGGCTGTCTTCGGCTGCCAGAAAGAGATAGAATTGCCGCGCTGGGAAACCTGCCCCAACTGTCGAGGCAGTGGGGCGCAGCCCGGCACATCTACCGCGCGCTGTTCTGCCTGCCAGGGAACTGGTGAGATACGCCGCGTGCAGCAATCCATCTTTGGACAGTTCGTTAATGTCTCCATCTGTGAACGTTGCCGTGGAGAAGGGCGAGTCATCACCACGCCGTGCGAGAAATGTCGCGGCCAGGGCCGCGTGCGCAACGTGCGGCGCGTAGTCGTCAACATCCCTGCCGGGGTCGATGATGGCATCAATGTGAGAGTGACCGGCGAAGGCGAAGTGAGCACGCGCGGCGGCACACCGGGTAACCTGTATGTCGTCCTGACGGTCAAACCTCACCAGTTCTTCAAGCGCCAGGGCAACGATCTCATCTACGAGCTGCCTATCAGCTTCACGCAGGCAGCCCTTGGCGACGAGGTTGAGGTTCCGACTATAGACGGGAAGTCAGTGGCGCTCAAGATTCCGCCCGGCACACAAACTAACCGCTCATTCCGCCTCAAAGGCCTGGGCGTACCCGTCGTACACAGCAGCGCTCGCGGCGATCAGCACGTCATCGTCAAGGTCGTCATTCCGACCAGCCTGACCGCCGAACAAAAACACTTGCTCGAGGAATTTGCTCGCCTCGAACGCGAACAAAGCGAGCAAAACGACAAAAACATCTTCCGCAGCTTCTTTGAAAAAACAAAAGACGTATTCCAGTAGGGGCGCGATAAATCGCGCCCCTACTGTTTTTATTGCGCCCTTGCTTGCCCTATTGCATAGAATGCTGGCTTTCCCTCTGCCATCCCGACCTTTTCCCCGAATTCGGCCACGACCGGCAGGTGATCGCTGGCGTCTTCGGCCCATACTCCATCACCTTGAGAAACGGCGTAGCAGGCGGAGAGGCTCTCTGCCAGCTCCGGGCTGGCAAAGATAAAATCAATGCGACCTGCTGGCGAGGCAGATGGGCAGGTAAAGCCTTCAGCCTCTGGATTGAGCACGCGGAAGCAGTCCACATAGCCCGCGTTGCGCAGCATGTTAATGCTCCCTCGTGGCGCATAGAAAGCAGCGGCTTTATCAAAGACCTTAGAAAGCAAGCGGCTGCGTGGAATGAGACACAGCAGCGGATTGAAAAGGCGCAATGGCTTCGGTACGACAAAATCCAGATTCGGGTGTCCTATAAACGCCTGGCTATATTGCTGGCGCTTTCTATCTAAATCCACAATATATTGCAAGAGGGCGCTCGCCCGGAAGGGGTCACCAGGCGCGAGCGCATTGAAATCCCCCATCACCACGTGCGGCGTTCCTCGTTTTGCCGCCGTTATGCGAAGAAGCTCGCGCACCTCGCGCCGCCGGATGGCATTCCCTGCCCATCCATGACTGAAAGCGGCTGAGAGATGAACCACAAACAGGGTGATCTGCCGGCCTCCTGGCTCCTCTACACAGGCCTCCAGTACCGGCTCCGACAAGCCACAGGGATGATAGTGCGTCTGGGAATATACTATAGGCCAACGGCTCAATACTGCAATTCCCCAATCCTTTGGTCGCCGGGCAGCCCCGCTGATCACATACTGCATATCGAGCCGCCGCGCCAGCTCTTCAACAACCTGTGGATCTGATGCCTCGACCAGCCCCACCACATCAGGATTTACCGCTTGAATGATACGAGCTACTTGATCAGCCCGCCGGGTAGCCCCCGACAGGATATTATAGGAAAGAATACGTGTCATTGATATAGCTACATCCTTTTACACAAACTGTCTTCATAGTAGCAGGCCTGGCCCCCACAAGGGAGGCCACTACATGGTGCCTGTCAATTGAGACCTGGCCCCCACAAGGGAGGCCACTACATGTTATTGGTCACATGAAGCTTGGCGGACTAGCAGGCTAATTCTTTTGTATACACTATACCAGACGGATACGAAAGCTCATAAGGCACATACCAATACTGACATTCACTCATAATTATTTTGGCGGGCCTGCGGCCCGCTGTAGGGAGAGGGTGAGCGCGGGGACACCCCGCACCCCGGCAGGGGACAGAGTCCCCTGCACCTCTGAATTATGAGTGGATCTCAGACCAATATGCTTGACAAGTTTCCTTTCCCATGTTATTATACCCACATCGGTTATAGTCCATGTGAATATATCATGCTCAAAGAGGAAACAATGTCATCTCCCACACGTGATCCTGAAGCGATGCTGCCGCTCACGCCGGCGGTCTTCCACATCTTGCTTGCCCTGGCAGATGGCGAGCGGCATGGCTACGGCATTATGCAGGAAATCATTGCGCACAGCGGAGGCAAGATGCGCATCGGGCCAACCACACTTTATCGCTCCATCAAGCATATGCTGGCCAGCGGCTTGATAGTAGAAACGGATGAGCGCCCAGACCCGGCGTTAGATGACGAGCGGCGTCGCTACTACCGGCTCACGCCGTTCGGGCAACAGGTCGCTCTCGCCGAAACCGAGCGCCTGGAGCAAGCGCTGCATGTAGCCCGCACAAAGCCATTATTGCGCAGCTTGAAGCAGGCCTCCCCAGTTCATGGAGTATCACGATGAATGCATCTTTGCCGCGCATCATTGCGCTCTCCATCCGTATCTACCGGTGGCTGCTCTTGCTAGGGCCTGTAGAATTCCGCAGGGAGTACGGAGAGCAGGCAATCCAGGTTTTTCGCCAGTGCTGCCGCGATGCCTACCGCAGCAGGGGAACATTTGGCGTCATATCGCTGTGGCCTGCCACATTTAGCGAGGCCATTATTGAAATGACTGCCGAACATCTCTTTCCGAGTGGAGGAATACATCGTATGCTGCCCACTATGCGCCGCTCAATGATCGCCACCTTCTGGGCTTTTGTCCTCTTCACGATGGCTTACACTGCTCTTGGACACACGACCGATCCCAGGGCTCCGTTCGACGCCGTTGGGTCTGCTCACCCGGAGGTCGCCTACGCCTATGCCATCGTATCCTATAGCGGGGAGATCGCCTTGCTGGCAATTGCGCTGGGTGGATTGCCTATCCTGTTCACGGCTGTGAAACATGCCATTCCAGGCGGGCTGCGAAACGTGGTGAAACTGTTCGCGATCAAGCCGAAACAGGTGCTGCTCCTGTTCGGTGCCGCGCTGCTCATCACCATCTGCTTCCTGGGCTATCTCCTGGCAACAGAGTTCATTTTTACTGCGCCTTCAACAACATGCCAGCCGGGCGTCTGTGTTGCTGGAGAGCCATTTCTCCTGCTTGCGCTTGCCTTCATTGCACTCGTTGCCGGCATCACGCTCTTCGTCTACCTGATCCTGGTGATCACTGCTGCCTTCTCGCTGGCCGTCTTGCGCAGCGAGTTCAATGCGGCGTTGTTACGCTTCGCGCTTGTGCCTATTGCCATGCTTACCCTTGTAATGGGTGCGGCCACAATAGCAGCCGCCTTCTGGCTCATCAGGTTGTGGATGGTCGCGCCACAGTTTGCGACAAGCCCTTCTGGCCTGGGCAACGGGCAGACGGCCTGGGTTGTAGCGATTATCGCCGCGATGGCCCTGGCAACATTCGTGACAGCGAGCGCATTCAGGAATGGATTTCGTTCAAGCCGTCTTAGTACAGTATAGTAGAAAAGAAAGGGCGAAGCTGCTGTGCTTGCTCTTCTAGCTCTGCCTCAGAGAGATAATGCACGTACTTGAGCGAGTCAACCAGCACCTGAGGATCATCGTGGGGAACCAGGTGAAGGTGCGCATGAGGGAGGCCACTGCCGAAAGCGGTGTAGCCGATGGCTCTGGCTCCCGTCGCTGCTTTCAAACGAGCCGCAATAGCTTTGGCAAGCAGGAAGAGAGCCACATACGCTTCTTGACCGAGTTCGTAAACCTCGACTACATGCTGCCTGGGAATGATCATGCAGTGACCGAAGCCCAACGACGCCTTATCAAGAATGACGATAAACTCAGCATCCTCATATAGGCCGTGCGCAGGAAGCCCTTCGGCAGCGATCTGGCAAAAAGGGCAAGACGACATGGCTCCTCCTCTTGTTATTTCCAGGTCACGCGTTCCCACAGGTACATGGGCAGATCAGCGATAGCCACGCGCACCTGGGACATGGTGTCGCGATCGCGCACCGTGACTGTGTTATCGTCCAGGGTCTGGAAATCGACGGTGACGCAATAGGGCGTCCCGATCTCGTCCTGGCGGCGATAGCGACGACCAATGTTCGCCACGTCGTCATACTGAGCAACCATCAAGCGCTTCAGCGTCTCGTGGATGCTCTTTGCCGTCGTTAGCAGCTCCTCTTTGTTCTTTTGCAGCGGCAACACTGCCACTTTCACCGGGGCGATCCACGGGTGCAGGTGTAAAACCGTGCGGATATCTTTGCCATTCGGCTCCAGCTCCTCATCATAGGCGTCTATCAGCAAGTTCAGGAATGTGCGATCCACGCCGCCCGATGTCTCGACGATCCAGGGGATGTAGCGTTCTTTTGTGATCGGGTCGGTGTAGCTCAAGTCCTGGCCGCTGAACGCGCTGTGGCGCGAGAGGTCCCAGTCCTGTCGCCAGTGGATGCCTTCCCATTCCTGCCAGCCGAGGATGGTCTGGTACTCGATGTCGAAGGCCTGCTTCGCATAGTGTGCCAGCTCATCAGGGCCGTGCTCGCGGAAGCGCAGGCGATCCTTGTGATTGATCAGCCCTTTGTACCAGTCGAAGCGGCGCTCCTTCCAGTAGTCGAACCACTCCTGCATCTCGCCTGGATGTACGAAGAACTGCAAGTCCCACTGCTCGAATTCGCGCTGGCGGAACAGGAAGTTGCCAGGCGTGACCTCGTTGCGGAAGGCTTTCCCGATCTGGCAGATACCGAACGGAATCTGCATGCGCGAAGACTTCAGCACGTTGTCATAGTCCAGGTAAATGTTCTGGCAGGCTTCCCCGCGCAGGTACGTCTTCATGCGCTCGTCCTCAACCACACCCAGGTATGTCTCCATCAGCAAATTGAACTTGCGTGGCTCCATCAACTCGCCGCCACATACCGGGCACTTATTCTGTAGCAGATTCTCTTCAGGCAGTTGATCGACGCGGAAGCGCCGCTTGCATTTTTTGCACTGGACCAGCCGGTCAACGAAATTCTCGACATGACCGCTGGCTTCCCATACGCGCGGATGGGTAATGATCGCGCCTTCGATACCCACCACGTTATCGTTGAGCTGTACCATCGACCACCACCAGTAGCGTCGAATGTTGTTGCGCAACTCCACGCCGAGCGGCCCGAAGTCATAGATGCCGGCAACGCCCCCGTAGATTTCTGAGTTGGGATAGACGAAGCCACGCCGCTTGCACAAGGAAACAATCTTCTCCATCGGTACAAATGGAGTTTCACTGGTTGCCGGTTTGTTCTCAACCTGTGTCATAATGAGTGTCCTCCTCATAAAAAATCGCCCCAGGCGTCTCAGTGTTCTTTCATGACGCCAGGGACGAAAATACGCTCGCGCAGGCCCGGGGCAACTACGTCTTACAGCATATTGCGCGGTTCCACCCTGCTTCTCCACGATCCGATTTGCTCGTGAAGCCACTCATTATGGAATATCCAACTCCGAAGCGCCCTTCACCCGTTACAGATTGCCGGCCTCGCACCCTCTACCGGCTCGCTGCCATCCCTCGCGGGCTACTCCTCTTCATCGCCGTTGGAGCATATGCATTTTTGAACAATACCAGTATATCAAATACGTCAAGAGCGTGTTTTATTGCAAAATCAAATCTCTTTTCCTCATCCAGTACTCGGCCAGCAGCGTCAATCCCACAATGTACCCCACCACGATCACCAGCGCCACGATACCTTGCCAGCCCATAGAGCCTGTCGTGCCAAGATTGTAACATATGATGAGGGGAATAAGCGGGATGCGCGTCACTCCGAGAATGGCTGCCAGGGGGCCAGGGCTATTGGAATAAAGCATAGCCGCCAGCCAGGCCAGCAAGAGGATACGAGCACCTCGCGTGGCAATTGGCCTTGAGAAGGCCACTACCAGCGTGGAGATCACCATGCAATTCGCGAGCAGTCCTAGCGTGCCCGGCAGCATATTGCTCAGTGTGGCCCCCTCGATACATCCTCCGATACCATCACACGGCGGCGGCGAAAATTTGTGGTAGCTGGCCGCCAGCACCAGCAGCATGAGAAACAGGGGCACACGCAGCACAGCCGCCGCTATGACCAGGCCCCGGATATACGATGCACGCGAGGTCAGCCGGGCAAGCGGCAGGTAGACGCGAGCGCTCAAGGCTCGCTGCGCCATGATCACCGTTCCCAGTATGGCTACAGCGCCCAGCCCCTGCCCACTCGTTCCATAAAAATAGGCCACGTTGCCGCCAAACTCAAAGAAGAAGATCGCGTACAGCAGCCAGACGAGCACGATATCAACCAGAATCCAGCCGCTCCGTATATAGCTGAGCAGCGTAAAACGGGCAACCGTCATGCCCGGCAAGCGCCAGAAGCCCTTGAGCGCCTGCGAGATATCGAGCACTGGCAGGGGTTCGGGCCGGGTCTCATAACTTTTCATGCTCATGGCCTCTCTCCTTGCCCGCTTACGCTCATAGAAGTGACCGAGGAAGTTCTATCAACCTCCTGCGTCGCCTGCACATACACATCTTCCAGCGTGCGGCTTAGCGGATTGAGCGACGTAATAGCGATATTTGCCTCCACCAGTGCCGCCAGTATTGCAGCTTGCTCCTTGCCGGAAATACGCAGTACGTTGCCCTGCGCCTCGATCACCTGCTCAGCGATGCCCAACTGCGCCACGATATCGCTAACAGAGCGGTCATGTGCCAGCACGATCTCAACCACGTCCTGTGAGTGCAGCAAATCGCCAACCGCCCCGCTCAATATGAGTTCGCCTCGCCGCAAAATACCCACGCTATCGCACAGCATCTCTACCTCTGCCAGGTAATGGGAGCAGAGCAGCACCGTTTTGCCCTGTCTGCGTAGCCCAGCGATCACCTGCCGGATCTCCCACTGGCTGCGCGGATCAAGCCCGCTGGCCGGCTCATCCAGGATCAGCAGTTCGGGATCGGTCATCAGTGCCTGGGCAATCGCCAGCCGTTGCAGCATCCCTTTAGAATATCCCCCAATGACTCGATCTGCTACCTCCTGCAAATTGACCTGCTCCAACACCTCGTCGATGCGCCTGCTGTTTGCTTTCCCCCATAATCCTGCCAGCTTGCCCAGATAGGTCAGGTATGCCCTACCCGAAAAGCGCGTCTCGAAGATGGGTCGCTCGTGTACATAGCCAATCCGCGAGTGCGCCCGCGCAACCTGCTCCTCACCCAGCACGCGCACTCGCCCCGCCGTTGGGTAAATAAAGCCCATCAGCAGCTTCACCAGCGTCGACTTCCCGGCCCCATTCTCGCCCAGCAGCCCAAAAGAAGTCCCTTCCTGAATCGTCAGATTGAGGTTATTGAGCGCCACGATGCGCCTATCATAGGCTTTGGTGAGATCGATACATTCAATAACAGCTATGGACATATGGCCTCCACCTCTGAATTGGCTGGTGATGTTGTCATGATATTGCCCCTTTACTTTTGGGGCCATTTTCTCCATTATGCTCTATATTGAGACAAAACACAACAGAAAAACTTGAACATGTGCCTGATGCCCACAAGGGGCATCACTACATTTTGTCCCGTTCGCAACCAGAAATGTAGTGGCCTCCCTTGTGGAGGCCAGGAATGCAAAGGAGCCTGTTTAGCCATGAACGATATCCCGACCTTCACCGATGTCCTGCTGGCCCGGCGGCAGATTCGCCCGTATTTGCAGCGCACGCCCATGCACAGCTATCCGGCCATGAACGATCTTATCGGCACCCAAGTCTACATCAAACACGAGAATTATTTACCTGTCGGAGCTTTCAAAGTGCGGGGCGGCGTCAACCTTGTCTCTCAACTGAGTCCCCAGGAGCGCGAGCGCGGCGTTATTGCGGCCTCGACCGGCAATCATGGGCAATCGGTTGCCTATGCCGCCCGTCTCTTCGGCGTCAGAGCTATCATCGTCGTGCCCGAAAATGCCAACCCTGGCAAAGTAGCAGCCATGCAGGGCATGGGAGCCGAGGTCATATTCCACGGCGCGATCTACGATGAGGCCAAAGCTTACTGCGAATCCCTGGCGCAAGAGCATGGCTATCGCTACATCCATTCCGGCAACGAACCGCTGCTCATTGCAGGCGTCGCCACTGGCCCTCTGGAAATGCTGGAGGATGAACCCGAACTCGATGTCATCATCGTTCCCATCGGCGGTGGTTCGGGCGCGGCAGGAGCCTGCATTGTTGCCCGCGCCATCAATCCGCGCATTCGTGTCATCGGCGTGCAATCCGAAGCTGCACCCGCCGCCTATGAATCCTGGAAACAGCATCGCCTGGTCGAAGCTCCCAATCGCACCCTGGCCGAGGGTCTGGCAACGGGCGTCGCCTTCGAGCTACCCCAGAAGATCCTCTGGCAGATGCTTGACGACTTCCTGCTGGTCAGCGAAAACGAAATCCTGCAGGCCATCTCCTGGATGGTCGAGCGCGCCCACACCCTGGCCGAAGGCGCCGGCGCATCATCCCTTGCTGCCGCTTATCGCTTACGCCACGAACTGCAAGGCAAAAAGCTGGGCATTGTGTGTTCCGGCGGGAATATATCATTGGAGCAATTGAGGATGGCGCTGGGGATGCAGAATAACTGAATCATTCCTGCAAGCCTGACGTGGCACCCACCTAGCATGGCATCCGCAAGGGATGGCACTACCATATACGGCTGCGCATGGAGAGAAATTGTGCATAGTTGTGGGCTTAGTTGGTACAGGAGAAGGAGGGCAAGCGCAAGGCCCCCACGACGTGCCAGGAATGGGGGAAGCGGGCGGGCGATCATAAGAGCCGGAGCGGGCGACCATAAAGGCCCGGCAGGCATCCGGTGATGATGAGAGGGGCGGGCGACCATAAAGGCCCACCCGGCCACCCCGCAACAGCCCTCGCCCCTACGATATATGT